>JBEKYH010000134.1:0-10776 GCA_049511115.1 Tepidisphaeraceae bacterium
CAGTGTGGCCGATGATACCGTGACCGGCGGGGCGCATTTCAGTTAGTGAAGAATTTCCGCCACATCGAATTACCCTCGACGCCGATTCCTCGCGGTCCTCGTGCGATCTGACGCGCGCCATTCCACGAATACGCCGATAGACGAAGAGGGCGGCACATGCAGTGTTGCCGCGAGGGGAGATTGCGTCCGATAATATGGCATCTTCGGGCGCGAAGATTGCAGTCGATGCTTAAATTCCCGGAGTCCCTATGCGACGGACGAGCAATCGAAATGGCGGCGGACGAGTTCAAGCACAAAGGAAATTAGCGAACTCCGTCAGCGAAATGCTTGAGCCGCGGCGGCTTTTGAGCGCCACGGGCTTGGCGTTCGCCTCGCCGGTCGCGTATCCAGTTGGCGCCCAGCCGGGCTTCATTGTAACGGCCGATCTCGCCGCGGATGGAAAAACCGACATCATCACTGGCAACGACAAGGGGAAAATCAGCGTCCTCATGGGAAATGGAAACGGCACGTTTGCCAACGTAAAAAGCTACCCCGACGGGCTGACCAGCGGACCCGCGACGGTGACGGTCGCGGATTTCAATAATGACGGCTTTCCCGATCTGCTCATCACCAATGGCTCGCCGCAAGTAAGCCTCATGCTCGGCAACGGCAACGGCACCTTTCAGGCGCCCCAGATCATGACGCTGGCCAGCAACGTGGTGGGGGCCCTGGCGGCCGATTTCAACAATGACAACATCCCCGATCTGGTGTTCGCCGAAACCGGCGGAAACGAGGGCAGCCAGGCATCGGTGAACCTTCTGATCAACACCGGCGACGGCACGTTTCATGATCCGCTCCGCGTCTTTACGGCCACCGCGGTGAGCACGCTGAAAATCGCTGCGGGCAAGTTTACCAATGATGGCAACGAAGACCTGGCTATTTCCACCGGAGAATACGGTGTAGTAACGGTGCTTCTTGGCGAAGGGAACGGCAATTTTGAACTTCCCAGCACCGTCGCCGTCAAGAACAAAATAAGCGACTTGGAAGCCGTAGATTTGAACGGGGACGGAATGGACGACCTGCTGGCCTTCAGTAACTACAGCGGGGTACCGACCTTTACTCCCGGACTGAACGTACTCCTCAGCAACGGCGACGGGAAGTTCCATGCCGCAGACTTTATTCCCACGCAATCCACATTGTCTTTTACGACAGCGGATTTGAACGGCGATGGAAATCAGGACCTGCTATTCTTCAAGTACGACGAAACCGCGGACAGCGACTCGATTGCAATAAAACTGGGTGACGGCAACGGCACGTTCAGCGCCGGGTACTCATCGACGCTCTCATTCCCATCTCACGTCGGGATTTCGGCGTTGCCGGCCACCGCTGATGTGGACGGAACAGGCCGGCCATCGCTTTTGGTGGGCGCATTTACGACCGCGATGAGCGGACTTACCGTCTCGCATACGTATTTCCTGGACCTGCTGCAGAATTACACGCTCGGCGACTTCGCCAATCCGGCGGGGGCGAATCCGACCATCACCCTCTCCAACGGCGCGGTCACCGCGACCGGCACGTCGCTGGACGATGCGGCGGGGATAACCGTCGCCAGCGACCAATTGACCGTCCAGATCGACGGAACGACACAGAGTTTTTCCCTGGAGTCCGTCAACTCGATTACCATCAACCTCGGGGCCGGCAATGACAGCCTGACGATCGGCGCTGGAGTGCCGGCGGTGACAGTGAAAAAAAGCGGCGGCAATGACTCGATCGCTGCTCACAACTCAGCCGATGACACGTTGAACAGCGGCGCTGGCGCGGACTCCATCAAAGCTATTTCCGGCAATGACCTCATCGTGGGCGGCAATGGCAACGAGACAATCACCGCCGGCAACGGCAACGACACTATTCGCGCGGGCCTGGGCGCCAATAGCATCACCGCCGGCAACGGCTCGGACGTCATTCTCGCCCTGGGCTCCGGCAACACGATCGCCGCCGGAACGGGCAATGACACCATCGTCGCCGGAAAATATTCGACCGTGACCGGCGGCGGAGGCGATGATCTGGAGTGGGCACTCAACGGCCACGACACGCTGATCGGCAACATCGGCGACCTCTCCGGGACCGATTCGATTTATACGAGCGGCGCTGCCAGTGACAGCGTGCAGCTCGGCGCCGACGACCTGCTTAATCCCAGCGGGCGCAGGCGCCCGCCCAATGGCGCCCAGTTCCTGGCCGGCCTGGAATCACTCACGTAACTTCCATCCCGGCGGCTACGTCTAAACTGTTAATGTTTCGTAACCGGCTTGCTCCGCGCTGGCCGGTTTTTAACATGCGCATCCAGCGCCGCTTTGGTGGCGACGGTTGGGGGGTGTTTTCCAGGCAATCCCATTGCCAAAAGAGAGTCCGCATATGTTCTGGCAGATTCCTTCGTCTCGCCGTCCATCAAAAGCGCGACGCAATCCATCGCCAAACGCCATCGAGTCGCTCGAAAAGCGGAGGCTATTGAGCGCCGTTACTTTCGCGCCGGTCATGCAAATCTCCGATCATGCAACGCCCGATGCGGTTGCCGTCGCGGATATGAACGGCGACGGCAAACTGGACCTGGTAACCGAGGACTACCAGGGTTCGGTGAACGTCCTGTTGGGAAACGCAGACGGTGCCTTCACTCTAAAGCAATCCATTTCCGATGGCTTGGCCAACGGCGACGGCGCTATCGCGGTGGCTGATTTCGATTCCCAGAACAATGATTTCCCCGACGTGGCCGTGAGCGGCGGCAACGGCGTCATCAGCATCCTCCTCGGCAACGGCGACGGCACGCTCCAAGCGGCCCAACAAATCAGCACGATCGGGGCCATTCACTCGCTGGCGGCCGCCGATCTCACCGGCGACGGCAACATGGACCTGATCGCGGCCGACAGCAACGGTGACATCAGCGTTTTCCTGGGGTACGGCAACGGCACATTCTCCGCGCCGATCGTCACGGCACTGAACGCCAACGGGGCCAACCAGGTGGTCGCGGCCCACTTCGTCAACGGCGGCCCGATGGATTTGGCTGTCACCAACTACTCCCTGGGAACGGTGAGCATTCTGATCGGCGACGGCGACGGGCACTTTAGTCTCGCGGCGAACTATTCGGGCGTTGGGTCACCCTCATGCGTCGCTTCTGCTGATCTCACGGGAGATAATAATGCCGATCTCATCGTGGGCGCTCCGGCCGGCATTACCGTGTTCCTGGGGAACGGAAACGGGACGTTCAAAGCCCCCGTCCATGACACTGCGGTAAGCAACATCGCCTTTATTGCCACCGGCGATCTCAACGGCGACGGCATACCTGATCTGGTCATGTCAATCCAGAATTACCAGTATGGCGGCCAACTCGCCGTCGCGCTGGGTAATGGGGACGGAAATTTTCAGACTCCGGAGATCACCAGCCTCGGCAACTACCCGCAGTCGCCGGTGGTCGCCGATGTTGACGGTGATGGTCGGCCCGACATTGTCGTGGCGGTGCCTGACCAATACTCGGTCGCGGAGTTCCTCAACACCAGCAATACACTGCCGGGCATCGCTATCAGCCCAACGGGAGTCGTTTCCGCCTCGGGGACCACTGGCAACGACACCATCACCCTCTTGGCCGCCAACAGCGAGTTGACGGTGCAGGTCAATTCGCTATCGCGCACGTTCACCGCCTCCATAGTCACGGCGATCGACGTGAGTGGTGGGGCGGGAAATGACACCATTTCCATCGGGACAGGCGTGGGGGCCGTCTCCGGCAACGGCGGCGGGGGCAGTGACACGATCGTCGCCTCGAATCATGCGAATGACTCACTGGCCGGCGGGGCGGGACCGGATTCCATTGTCGGCGGGCGCGGCGCGCAGATTCTCGACGGAGGCAACGGCGCCGATACTCTCGTTGCAGGGAAAGGCCGGGAAACGCTCACCGGCGACGCAGGGGCCGACAGCCTTATCGGCGGTTCTGGTGCGGATTTGCTCTTGGGCGGTCCCGGCGCAGACACGCTGGTCGCTGGAACGGGGAACAACACGCTTCGCGGCGATGGCGGCCCGGATAGTCTCGATGGCAGCGCCGGCGGCAGCGATCTTCTTGCCGGCGGCGGCAATGACACGCTCATCGGCGACACCAGCGGCGGGGCTGGGATCGATACTCTTCTGGGTGGGGCCGGCGTCGACCACATTGTTCCCGGCCCGCATGATTCAGAGCCTGATGGCAACAGTTGAGACCTTCCTGAAGGGTGTAACTCCTCTTTGTGGCGACACTATCCTTTACCCCCTCTCCATGTACTCAGGGAGAGGGTTGGGGTGAGGGTTCTTCGCCTTTGGCCACAATTGAGCGTCACACCCCTTCCTGAATTCCTTGGCGTACATGATTGGCGTCGGCGCGGCGAGTAGTTAGTCTACTGCACGGTCGCAAATGAGTAAGTTGCCGCCGCAACGCGCAAATCGAACGCCGAGGGATTTCCATGGCAGATTCCAAAGTTGGGTGGAAGCGAATAATCGCTCGTAAAAGGGGCCGACTGGATATGGCCGTGGCGCGAACCTGTGCACCGCTCGCCGAATCTCTCGAACGACGCACCCTGCTCAGCCTTGCCTTCGCGCCGCAAGTGACTTACCCCGTCAGCGCGCCGCCTTCGTCAATTGTGGTGGCTGATTTCAACGGCGACGGAAAGCTCGATATTGCGACGGCCGATGCTGACGGGAACGTCGACATCCTTCTCGGTAAGGGCAATGGGAGTTTCCGAGCGGCCAAGTCAATCGCCGACGGCCTGGGACCGACCACCGATTCAGACGTTAAGCTCAACGTCGCCGATTTCAACGGGCATGCCGACCTGGTGGTCAGTGACTACACCCAGCAGGTGAGCGTCCTGCTCGGCAACGGCGACGGCACTTTTCAGACGCCGCACATCTACTCACTCGCCAGCAACGTCGCAGCGCTTGCCATCGGCGACGTCAACGGCGACGGCAAGGCTGACGTTGTCCTTGGGGATGAAAATGGCGATGTCACCGTCGTCCTCGGCAATGGCAACGGTACCTTTCAATCGCCGACATCATTCCCGGTGGATAGTTGCACGATTAAGGACATCGCCATTGCGGATTTCAATCACGACAGCAATGCGGACCTTGTGACTGGCGCCAGGGACGGCTCGGTGGATCTGCTCCTGGGCAATGGCAACGGCACGTTCCAGTCTCCCACGACCATCTACTCGACCGGCACCTACAATTTCGGATTCGCTGTTGTTGATGCAAACGGCGACGGCAATCCCGACATTGTCATCGGCAAGGATGCCGGCACGCTGGTGACGCTGCTCGGGAACGGCAACGGAACATTCAAAGTATCCGCGCCGTCGGCCGTGCTGGGCAACCTCGATGCCGGGACCGGCGCTGATGTTAACGGCGACGGCAAGCCCGACGCGATCCTCGCTGACGCAACCACCGGGCAGGTGGAAGTGGCCCTGGGCAACGGCGACGGCACCTTCAAGGCGCCGGTCCTCTATTCCGTGGGAAACGTGCCTGCGTCAGTCGTCGTTGCAGACCTGACCGGCAATGGAAAGAACGACATTGTCACCGCCAACTATGGCAGCTCCTCCATCAGCGTGCTCATCAATCAGTCGACGGATCTGAACTTCACGCGCCCGCCCGTGATCTCGATTCCCAATGAGCCGCGCAGCGTGACCGCCGCCGTCCTCACTGGCAATGGCGTGAATGATCTGATTGTGACCGATCAGATCAACAACACGCTGGAGATTTTCATGGGAAACGGCGACGGCACCTTCAAGTTGCCCCAAATCTACTCGGTTCCCAACGCCCCGGTATCGGCGGCCGTTGGCGACCTTGGCAACGGCCACCAGGACATCGTCGTCGCCAACGTCTACGGCACGGTCAGCGTCTTCCTCGGCAACGGTGACGGCACCTTCAAGCCGGCCATCGAGACCGATACCGGCACCGATATCAGCCCCAACGCGCAATCAATCGCACTCGCTGATGTGAACGGTGATGGCCATGACGACCTGATCACCGCCAACGGCGGCGACGGCACCTTCAGTGTCCTCTTGGGCAACGGCGACGGCACGTTTAAGGCTGCCAACACGTTCGATCTCTACGGCACGAGCGCTCAAGACAGTAACTACGCCACTGCCGAGGCTATCGCCGTCGGCGATTTCAACGGCCATCCCGATGTGGTGGTCACCGACACTTCCTACGGCCACAATCTGGTCGACATTTTCCTCGGCAATGGCAGCGGCTCATTCGGGACGCCGACGCATTATTCAACCGGCAATTATCCCTGCTCCATTGCCATCGGTGACCTCAATGGCGACGGCAATCCCGACATCGCCATCGCCAACAAATACAGCGCATCGGTGAGCATCCTGCTGGGCAACAGTGGCAGCACATTCGCCGCTCCGGTCTCCGTGCCAGCGCATAACTATCCCCAGGCGGTCGCCATCGCCGATATCAACGGCGACGGACATCCAGACCTCATTACCACCGATACCAGCCCCAGCGGCTACGGGGCCGGCCATGTGAACATTATTCTCGGCAACGGCAACGGCACATTCGCGCTGCCCCAAGCCTACAGCGTGGGCAATTATGCCCGGACGCTGGCGGTGGCCGACCTCAACGGCGACGGCAAGCCGGATATCGTCACCGGCAACGGCAGCAGCTACTCACTCAGCATTCTCCTCAATAACAACGCCGGCATCGTAATGATGTCCGGCGGCGTCGTCGAGGCCAGCAGCACCAATGCCAGTACCAGCGGTTCGGTCACCTATTCAGGTGGAGAAATAACGCTGACACTGGGCGGGGAAGCTGAGACGTTTACCGAGAGCATGGTTAACGCGATTGACATCAATCTGGGCTCGGGCAACGACACCATCATGATTACCAGCGGAGTCGAATCGGTGGACGTGGATGGCGGAGGGGGCAGTGATCTCCTGATGGCTGAAAACTCCGCCATCGATACTATCGGCGGTGACGGCGGCGCTGATACAGTTATGGGAGGCGGCAAAGGAAGCATGCTCTCGGGCAACGGCGGCAGCGACATGCTGGTGCCGGGCAATCGCCACGAAACCGTCAACGGCGGAGGCGGAAATGACACCGTCGCGGGCATGGGACACGATTCCCTCAGCGGCGGAGCCGGAAGCAATATCTTCCTCGACGCGGGGATGAAGAAGGACACGATCAACGGCGGATCGGGCCTCAATTTCGCGCAAAACAATACGACCGATCAGATGACCAACATTTACGAGGTGTTTGATCCACCCGCGCCGGTTGAATCTGACGCGGTTGCTGCTTTGGCTGCGAATACCGGCGGCGATCTCATGGGCGGTCCCCTGGACGTCACGGATGCCGTGACCGCCAGTGTGGTTGACGGGGAATTAAAGGTCACCGGCACATCAGCGGCGGACATTATTTCCGTAGGCCTCAACACCGCGGGAACGAAACTGAGAGTCACCGGAAATGGCGCGGATGTCGGCTCTTTTGATCTGGCCGGGGTGACAGGCATCCACATCAACGGCGGCGCCGGCGCGGATTCCATCACCATCGACACGTCCGTGACATTACCCGCGACGGTCCTCGGCAATGGCGGCGCCGACACGCTCGTCGGCGGCGGCGGAGACAACGTCCTTACCGGCGGCCCAGGTGGCGACTCGCTCGTAGGCGGCGCCGGAACCAATCTCCTCGTCCCCGACCAAAACACTTCCTTCGTCGATGGCCCCGCCGGCAACGATACGCTCGACGGCGGGACCGGTTTTAGCATCGCCGATTTCTCGCGCCGAACCGACCCGTTGGTTCTTTCCAATGATGGTGTTGCCGACAGCGGCGATACCGCCCAGCACGAAGCCGACGTAATCATGTCCAACATCTCAGCCATCTGGGGCGGCACCGGCGGTAACACCATCACCGGCGCCACCGGCGGCGAATTCCTCAGCGGCGGCGCTGGCGCGAACTCTGTCCACGGCGGCGGAGCCAACGATTTGCTCGTCGGTGGCGGTGGAAATGACACGGTCATCGTCGCCGCCGAACCGGTGAGTCTTTACCTTATCAACGGCTTCCCCAACCAATACGGCGGCGTCAACAATCCGTCCGAGGACATCCTGCAATTGGATTCGCTGGATACCGAAATCAGTTAATCGCCGGAATTGCCGTAGATGGGGAGAAACTCCAGCGCCTCGGTTTGCGTGTTCAACACCGCCACCGTCGGGCGCGGCGAACGGTGCACCGCCCCGGGATTGATCCAGCGCAGCCCATCCACCGTCTGATCGCGCGCGATGTGGGTGTGGCCGTATAGCAGGTACTGGTGTTGGCGGCCGACCACGATGCGCTTGAGGATATTTCCTTGATCGCCGTGCGTCACCGCGATGCGGCGGCCGTCGAGGGTAAGGTCGGCCATGTCGTCGTAACACGCCAGATCGAGTGATTCCGCATAAACGCGCAGCTTGTCGCGATTCCAGTCCGTGTTGCCCCACACAAACGCCACTGGCAGGCCCGCCAGTAGATCGAATATCTCTTCCCCGCCGACGTCGCCGCAGTGAATGTACTGTTCTACTTTCTGCTTGCCGAGAACACCCAGGGCGGCCGTCGTCGCCCTCACGTTGCCGTGTGTGTCGCTGAGAATACCCACGAGCATGGCGATGCCATTAATCGATCTGATTAATTCGGACCAAGCGGCAGGATCGCCCCGCGCGTCGTCGGCTGGGTCGAGGGAGGCACAATTTCGCCGATCACCGGTGGCTGGTTGAGTCCTTCCATGCTGGCAATGCGCTGCTGGGCGACGGCCTGCATGATGTCGCCGGCCTGCGTCCCGTCGATGACCGCCTGATATAGCTTGCGCGCCGTGTCCCAATCCTGATGGTCTTCGGCAATTGCCGCCAGTCCAAACCGGGCGGCCGTCACCGCCAGGGTCTGCTGGGGATATCCGCTGATAACCTGGTTGTACGACTGCTCGGCATTCTGCAGCAGGTCCGACGCCGTCTGCTGGCCCGGCGAAGGCTGCGTGGTGGCGGAAGCGATTCCCGCCATCTCCCAATTCACGTCGCCTCGCGCCAGCAGCACTTCGGCCGCCATCCCGGGATTGCTGTCTCCCTCGGCGGCCATGACCGAGTCGAGCCGCGCGTTGATGTCGGTGGCGATTTCCTTCGGCTGGCTGGGATCGAGGGCCATCACCGCCAACTGCCTCAATTCATCAATTTCATCTCGCGCCACCGCCAGATTGTCCCTGGCTGTCGACAGCCGGTTGGCCGACGCCGTCATGCGATAGCGCACCAGACAGAAAATGAGCACGCCCGCCAAAGCGATGGAGATGGTAGTGACCAGCCGCCGCCGCCCCTCATTAGGCAAATGAGCCAGCGCTTCGGCCAGTGTGTTGGTCTTCAGCTCGTGCCGCCGTTCCGATTTCATAGGAGGGGCGAGTGTAAACAGCCCGGCGGGGCAAAGCAAACGCAACGAAACAAAACCTCCCGGTCGAACCAGACTAAAGCGGCGCGAACGGCCGTCATTTGCACCGATAACCTTTGGCCTCCCATTCCGCCCGGACCTTGGCCGCGCGTTCAATCCATTTCAACACGTGGGCGCCGTCCAGCTTTACCAGTTGCTCCCACGGTATAAGGATGATGGCTGTCTTGGCGTCCTCGTCGATTTCAATTTTAATCGAGATGTTGTCATCCGCTTGGGCCATGTTTTTCATACGAACAACAACTGCGGAGGATTCCCTGATAACGGGGTCGGGTTTACGCCAAATTCTTGCTCCGTTATTCCCCGGCAGGGCAATTCGCGCTCGTAAAAACTGCAAGATCGGACGCCAGTAGAATATAATTGCGCCGCGGCGAGCGCGGGCCGAATAACGTGGCGGCAGCGACGGCAGGCCAATGGACCGGCGGCGATCACATGCAATTCAAACTCCTCGCGACCACTCATCTCAATTTGCAGCCCCAACTGCAATGGCTTTGGTACTCCGATCAAACCAAGAGTTTTATCACCGGCGATGATCGCCTCGCCTTCGCGCTGCCCATCGCCGCGCCGCGCACTCCATTGCCGCTTGTTTCCGCTCGGACTTACGACGACCGCATACCGCCCCGGCACCCGTGCAATCTTCCCCTACCGACATCGGTGTACGACGAACTCGCCAGTGAATCGTGGCATGGCTTTCATTTCCTGCCCCCTTCGGCCTACGCCGTCAACGCCGACGGCAGCGCGCTGGCGGAAGGGGACATGCTGCGCACCCTGGTTTTCGGGCCGAATTACGGCGACTACCTCCTGCATCCCGTCACCGGATTGGTGCTCAGCCTGCGCTCGGGCGCGATGGAATTGCTGGAGCGATCATCCACGGCATTCAAATCAATCGATAAATGTCGCACCCGTGGATCGGCCGTGTTGGCCTTTGCGGCTCATCCGCGCCAGCCGCTGATTGCCTACGGCGATAACGCCGGGAAGTTCCACGCGCATCAATACTCTTCCGCCGGTTTTGGCAAGGCCGCGAAAATCGCCGACAAACAACGCAAAGCCAGCCGCGTGGAATTCATCAACGCAGGCGAGACACTCGCGATCGGCGGCATGGGATATCTCGCCACCTATGCCCTGGGCGGTGGCAAGTTCGCCCCTGTGCACGAGATCTCAATCCCCGTGCGCGACTTCGTTTGCATGAACGACGGCAATGGCATGCTGGTCAATCAGGGAATTCATGGCATCTCGGCGTACCGATGCGATCAGAGCGGATTTGAGAAGACTGGCGCGATTGAGCCGGGAGCGGTGAGGGAATTGGCTCTCTCAAGGTGCCGGGGATAT
>JBEKYH010000135.1:0-10556 GCA_049511115.1 Tepidisphaeraceae bacterium
TTTCCAGTGCCCAAGTCGCCAATGATCATCTGGCCCTGGCTGGTGAAAGTCAGGATTGGACTTCCGCCGGTTCCGTCGAAAGTGAGGTTTCCGGTTCCGTTGGCAGTCTGGCCGAGATCGATGGAATTTCCAAAGACCTGCAACATGCCTCCGCCTTGCACCGTAACGGTGCCGATGGAGGACGAACCGATGATGAGCATGTTGCTGGCGTTGAAGACGCCGCTGTTCTGGATGGTGGCGGTGGCGGTGCCGTTGTTGCCGATGGTCACAACGCCGTCGGTGCTGAGGGAAGTGTTAGCGCCGGCGATGCTGATGGCGCCCGTTGAACCGGCCATGTTGCCGGCGATCAGCGGGCCAGCCTGAGTGATGGCGGCGCCATTTTGCACGTTCAACGTGCCATACGATTGGTCGCCGACGAAAATGGTGCTGGAGGAACTGGACAGGAGTATAGGGCTCGAACCCGTGCCATCGAAATTGATGACGCCGAATCCGCCGGCCGAGGAGCCAAGGCGGAGGTTGGCTCCCGCAGCCAGTTGCAACTCCCCGCCATTTTGTATGTAAATGAAGCCATCTCCTCCGTTGTCAGCGCCAACAAGCACGTCCTGCTGCGCGTGCCAGACCGATCCCGATCCATTGACGAATACGTCTCCCGTGCCCGCCAACCCCTGAAGCGGAGGCCCGGAACTTCCGTTGGGATTGATGACGCCCAGGCGCGTTATGCCCGATGTCGACAAGCTGCCGCCGCTGTTGACGCCAACCACTCCAATATCGGGGAAGCCTGGCTGGGCGGCGACGGTGCCGATGACGGCGTCGCCGGCGCAAGTTAATGTGCCGCCGTTGATGTTCACAGTCGATGCCTCGACCTGCAGCGCGGTGGTGGCGGAATAAAAATCCGCCCCCGTACTGCCCGGGGGAATCGTACCGACCTGCCCGGTGGTGAGCGTGGAGGAATTGAGGTCGAGCTCCGATGCGCCCACAACAATCAGGCCGTTGGAACCCACGCTCGTGCCGAAGACCTGCGTGTAGCCGCCGACATACATATAGGCGCCCGCGGTCAATTTGGCGTCAATGTTGACCGCCGCCAGGGTGGCGACCGCGCCGGTGGTGGTGGCCGCGGTTTGAAGGTAGGTGGCGCTGGGACCGTAGGCATCGCCGGAAATCCCCAATCCGCCCGCGCCCGTGCTCACCGAAGCCTCGATATACAACGGCACCGTGGTCGTGCTGAAGCCCGCGCCCCAGCAATCCAAGCTGCCGGTCACGGTGTCGTTGGGAACATTGGTGAGGCCGGCGCCGGTATTTTCGACGATCGCGTCGTCACCCGCACCTGGGACCGCGGCATTGGGTGTTCCCGTGACGGGAAATACCCATTCATCTGGATTGGAAAGATTCCCGTCGTTGACAAAGGTGGGATAGTATCCTTCAAACATCAAATAAGCGCCCGGCGGCGACTGTGCCCTGGCCGTTCCCGCTGCCAGCGAAAGCGCCGTTGCGGCCAGGGCCGTGAACGGCCAAATGCCTCCTGAGCGCGGAGCTCCCGGCGAACGGCTGTTCTTGGAATTACACATTCTCTGCCTCCCTTGAATACAAATCTTCTCACTTCAAGCTAAGCGGACGAACGTCGGCCGATTTGTGCTGGGTTCGATGCCGTGAAAGAGCGGGGAGAACTGAGAAAAAAGGGCGCTGCCCGCGACGCTACCCCAATGATCTCCCGCACCCTGTCCGACAGGCGATATTTAACTCGCAGGCCGGCGTAGTGCAAGAAAAAAGTCTTCAGGTTTTTACGATAGGAATCGATGACCTGAAGCCAAAGAATTGAAGAAATGCTTGTATTTCTTAAATTTGGTTTCTACCGCTCCACTATCCACTGCTCGACTCTCTCGCGGCACAGCCGCGCCGACCTGGGCGGGAGCGGCCGCGCGAAGGGAGACCGGGCCTTGGGAGGTAAGGCCTCGCCATCCATCGCGGCCGTCACCCACGGCCCGCCCAGGATATTGGCCCCTCCACTCCCCACCGGAACACCCCGACGGCATCCTCAACCGTCCAAACCCCAGAGCCGTTCTTCCATCCTCACCCCGGTTAACTCTGAATACGGGTCTGAAATGAAATCGGATGAGTCGGGGAACTAATAAAGCCATTTTTCACCGCAAAGACGCGAAGAACGCTAAGAAAACGAAGAAAAACAGGTTCACCGCCCGCTCGGCTGCGCCTCGCTAGAGGCGCAGAGGACGCAGAGGTAAATCAAAATTCAGATTCAATTTAGATTTGTCCTTCTCTGCGTCCTCTGCGCCTCCGCGGTTAATATGCTTTTCTGATTTTCCTCGCGTCTTTGCGGTGAAAATCTCTTCTTCGGCACCCCGCTCTTCCCGTTGGATGTGAAAACGGGCATTATGGAACATATGGCCGATTTGAAATCCTGCGATGGCAAGAAATTGATTGAGTTGGATCCTTGGCTGGAGCCTTATGCGGGGGCGCTTCGGGAGCGGTGCGAGTATTTCAATACAGTGGTTTCCAAGCTCGACGCCAGCGGGGGATTGCTGGGGCAGGTGAGCACGGGGCATCATTATTTTGGATTGAATCGCGGGCAGCTTTGGGGAAAGGGAGGCGTCTGGTATCGCGAGTGGGCGCCGCAGGCGATTCAGTTGCGCGTCATCGGGGATTTCAACAAATGGGACCGGATGGCCAGCCCGATGGTGCGCGATGCGTTTGGCGTGTGGAGTTTGTTTCTGCCGGATGAGCAATATGGGAAGACGCTGACTCATGGCAGCGGCGTGAAGGTGCACGTTGTCACCGAAAGCGGCGGGATGGATCGGCTGCCGGCCTATATCCGGCGCGTGGTGCAGGACCCGAACACGCGGCAGTTTGTCGGGCAATATTGGCAGCCGGAAAAGCCGTATGAATGGAAAAACCCGGCTCCTGTCAAAATGGACGGGGGATTGCGCATTTACGAGGCGCATGTCGGCATGGCCATTGAAGAGGGGCGCATCGGCACGTTCCCGGAGTTCACGAAGAACGTCCTGCCACGCATCGCGGCGCTCGGATACAACGCCATTCAGCTTATGGCGATTCAGGAGCATCCGTATTACGGGAGCTTTGGATATCACGTGAGCAATTTCTTCGCGGTGTCTTCGCGGTTTGGAACGCCGGAGGAACTGAAAGAGCTGATCGATACGGCACATCAGTTGGGATTGCGCGTGCTGCTGGATTTGGTGCACAGCCACGCGGTCAAGAACACACTGGAGGGGTTGAACCTATTTGACGGAACCCCCTACCAGTATTTTCACGCCGGTCCGCGCGGGCACCATGTGGCGTGGGATTCGCTGCTGTTTGATTACGCGAAATTTGAGGTGCAGAGATTCCTCTTGAGCAACGTGCGCTATTGGCTTGAGGAATTTCGCTTTGACGGGTTCCGCCTCGACGGCGTGACCAGCATGATTTACCTCGACCACGGCCTGGGGAAAGCCTTCACGAGCTACGACGATTATTTCAATAACAACATCGATCGCGATGCCATCAGTTACCTGCAAATGGCCAATGTCGTGCCGCACGCGATTAATCCTCATGCCATCACCGTCGCCGCGGATGTATCGGGAATGGTCGGCATGGCGCGGCCGGTGGCGGATGGGGGGATTGGGTTTAATTACCGCCTGGCCATGGGGGTGCCGGATTACTGGATCAAAATCCTCAAGGAAAAGCGCGACGAGGATTGGAAGCTGGGGGAGATTTATCACACGCTTCTCAACCGCCGCTTCACGGAGAAGCACATCGGGTATGTCGAGAGCCACGATCAGGCGCTGGTGGGCGATAAGACGATCGCATTCTGGCTGATGGACAAGGAAATGTACTGGCACATGGACAAGGCGAGCCAGAGCCTGGTGATCGACCGGGGGATCGCCCTGCACAAGATGATCCGGCTGATTACGTTCGCATTGGCCGGGCAGGGATATCTGACGTTCATGGGGAATGAATTCGGGCACCCGGAGTGGGTGGATTTCCCGCGCGAAGGGAATAACTGGTCTTTCCATCACGCGCGGAGGCAATGGCATTTGGCCGACGACCCGTTGCTGCGCTACCACGGCCTGGCGGAATTTGACCGGGCCATGCTCGCGCTGGACAAGCAATATAATCTGCTGGAAGACCCGCTCATTGAGCAACTGGCCCTGCACGAGGACACGCGGCAACTCATCTTCCGCCGCGGGCCGCTGGTCTTTGCATTTAATTTTCATCCCACCGAGTCGTATGCGGGGCTGCGGATACCGGTGCCCGATCCGAGGGATTACAAAGTCATATTGGATACCGACCAGAAACAATTTGAGGGGTTCGGGCGGCTCGATCCGAGCGTCATCCACTATAAGGAAGATACGCCGATGTATGGGAGGAAGCAGAGCATTCGGATTTATCTGCCGAACCGGACGGCGCTGGTGTTGGCGCCGAATTGAGGCGCCCGCGGCTAGCCGCGGCGAAGGCCCATGCGCTTGGCGGCTTTCTGTAGCTTTTCGTCGCCCGTGGCGAGTGGCAAGTCGAGCCGCCGCGCGAGTTCGAGGTACGACGCATCATAGAAAGTGAGGTTTTGTGACTGTGCAATCGCGAATATCACTTGACCAGTATCCCAATCTGGAGCATTTTCCACTTCGACGTTCAGGTTCGACAGCAGAACAATTGCCCGATCGAAGCCAGCCTCGTCGATTCGCCCTAGCCGCAGCGCTCGCAACAAAACATTGAACAACTCAAAGGGCCAAAGCGCCGGCACATGAATTCCGTCGCGAAGGGCTTGATCTAACACTTGGGCCGCGTCTTCGTCGCGCTTCTCATCAGGTAGGCACCAGCGAGCTGCGACCGAAGTGTCAACGACACTTCGCATCACGGCCTCCCCTGGTCGATCCAACGGCGAATTTCCTCGGGAGATGTGGTCTTGCCCTTCTTACGCATTTTCGCCCAATGCTTTTTCCACAATGAGAGTTGCTCAGCGGCAGTGGGGACAATTTTGGAGCGAAGAGGCACGATCTTGGCCACGGGACTACCGCGACGGGTGATGATGATTTCCTCGCCGGACTCCACTTTTTTCAGCAGTCCGGGGAAATCCGCTGTGGCTTCGATTGCTCCAATTTTGGTCATCGCTTCTCCGTTATGATCGGCGAAATGGGACTACGAGGTTGATTCGCTCGTTACAAACACATAACGCCGTCGCTGTCAACAAACCTTGCTATGTTATACTATTACCTGACGTAGGTATGAAAGAAATCACCGAAATCCTCGCGGCTTGGGATGAATGCCGCGCTACTGGCGGTGTGGCGGCGCTGGCGACGGTTGTGCGCGTGGATGGGTCGGGGTATCGCCGGCCGGGGGCGCGGATGCTGATCTTGGGCGACGGGAAAACCGTCGGCACCATCAGCGGGGGATGCCTGGAGAGGGACGTCATCCTTCGCGCGGGGGCGGTGGTGCTTTCCGGGGAGCCGGCGCTGGTGCGGTACGATTCGGTTTCGGAGGAGGAAGCGGGGCCGGCGGCAAGCCTGGGATGTGGGGGAACCATCGATATTCTCATCGAAGCGGTGGGCCAGGAGCACGGCGAAGGGCCGATCGCGCTGCTCCAGACGCTCTGGTCACGGCGAAAACGCGGGGTGATTGCCACGGTGATTGCGCGACAAAACATGGACGTTAAGGTCGGTGAGCGCGCGGCGGCGGAGGAAGGCGTGGAGCAACTCATCTTCGCGCCTAGCGGATCGAGCGTCTTTAGCCAGCCATCGGTGCGGGCGGATATTCGAGCGGCGCTCGCAGAGCGGCAGTCGCGGCAATTTCGATTGATCAGTGAGCGCGGGAAGGCGGATATTTTCATTGAGGTGATATTGCCGCCTCTGCAATTGTTTATCTTTGGCGCGGGGGCGGATGTCGTGCCGCTGGCGTCGCTGGGGACGTTTCTCGGGTGGCGCGTCACGGTCGTGGATATGCGCGGCGGGCCGGTGGGGACGCAGCGGAGCTTTGACGCGGAGAACGTAATTCGCTGCGCGGAGAATCATCTGGAGCGGCTGGCGATTCCGGCGGAATCGGCGGCGGTGGTGATGAATCACCATTGGAACAGCGACTTGGCGACATTGCGAAAACTGCTGCCTGAGCCGGTGAGTTACCTGGGAATTCTCGGGCCGCGCAAGCGCACCGATCGCCTGCTGTTTCGCGCCGGGTCGGTGGATCGCGCGGCGCACCATGTGCGATACCCGATCGGGCTGGATATCGGGGCGAAAACGCCCAGCGAGATTGCCTTGGCGATCGTCGCGGAAATCAACAGCGTCCTGCGCGGGGCGGACGGCGGGGCGCTGTCGGCGCGGCCGGGGCCGATTCATGCCCGCGACGATCTGGAACACGCGGCGCCGATCGTGACAGCGGCGGCGGTCAGCGGTGAAATATGTCCCGTTGCGGGATCGTGATCCTCGCGGCCGGTGAATCCCGCCGGCTGGGCAGACCCAAGCAATTACTGGAATTGCATGGAGCGACGCTGCTGCGGCGCTGCGCGCAGACGGCGCTGGGGACAAAACTGCGGCCGGTCGTGGCGGTTTTGGGGGCTTTTCACGAACGACTGATCGCGGAAGTGGCGGGGATGGGGATTGTCACGGTTGTTAATCCGCGCTGGCAGGCGGGGATGGGAACGAGCATTCGCGCGGGTGTTGCCGAGATTGTTGCGAGCGAGCCGGCGAGCGATGCGGTGGCGATTCTGCTCTGTGATCAGCCGCTGGTGCGGGGCGAGCAGATTGAGGCGCTGGTTGAGCGAAGAATTCAATCCAGCAAATTAATCGCCGCCGCGGAATACTCGGGGACACTGGGGACGCCGGTGGTCTTTGCGGGGGAGCTGTTTGAGGAATTGCTGGCGCTGGGGGACAACGAGGGTGGCAAGAAGATCATTAAGCGGCATGGAGGCGATGTTGTGGGGATAGAGATTCCCGAGGCGGCGACGGATATAGACACCGAGGAAGATTTCACACGTCTGATGTCATCTGCTCCAGACTCCATTCAATCAGCGGGCCATCGATCGTGAGCTGCCGGAGGCGCTGGCGTTGCTGAGTGTCCATCCACAGCAACTCGGCCTTGAGCGCGTCGATGGACGCCTCGGCGACGCGAAGCGCGTCGAGCGCCTCTTCGCTCGCCCGGTCGCGATCGTCGTCCTCATGAATGAGCATGGCCCACACACCGAAGATGGGGGCAAATTGGCTGAAACCGTCGCTGGGTTTGAATTTACCAAACGCCCAACCATCGCTGAAGCCTTCGGCGTCCACATGACCGACCGGCTCACCGTTCAAAAAAAGCTGAGCTTGGCGATACTGGCGGCGCATAGCGTTGTCTTCCAATGATATCCATTTTAAGGGGATAAGTCGCAATGGATTCTGTCGTTTTGCGATCACTTTATGCGCGATCAAGCTCGGCGATGAGCGCCTGCGAGATCTCGCGGCGTGCCGCAACGAGATCACCGGTCATCTTTAGGCCGGCGGCGCGGGCGTGGCCGCCGCCCTGGTAGCGCTGGGCGAAGGCGGCGACATCCACGCCGCCTTTGCTGCGTAGGTTTATGCGATGAGGTTCATTTCCGGGCGATTCGACGATGAGCACCGATACTTCGACCTCCCCTACCTGCATGGGAAGATTCACCAGATTTTCGGTGTCCTGCGGGCCGGCGGCGATTTGCTGGAAATCAAATTGGCTCAGGCTCATGACGGCCAGGCGATTGGCGGCGAGCAGTTCCAGGGATTGCAGGGCGCGGCCGGACAGGGCCAGGCGCTGGGGCCGCTCGTTTTGCATGGCCAGACGATAAAGCCGCTCGGTATCAACGCCGGCCTCCATCAAATCGGCGGCGAGGCGCATGGTCTTGGGGCGGGTGTTGGAAAATTGGAACCAGCCGGTGTCTGTGGCGATGGCCAGGAAGAGGGTGGTCGCGATCGGGCGGTCGATTGGGATGCCCCAGCGTTTGAGAAGATCGGCGACAATTTCGCCTGCGGCAGCGGCATCGGAAATGACGAGCTTCAGGTCGGCCCACCCTTCCTGGGTGAGGTGATGATCGACGACGATTTTTGGAGATTTGAACTCGGCGAGCAATTCCTTGAGGCCGGGAAGCTGGGACCAGGTGCCGGTGTCCAGAACGAGGAGCGCGTCGAAGGAATGGGGATTGACGTCGGCGGGCCAATTGCGCTTGCCTGCGGACTGATTCAACTCGAACCAGGCGATCTGGTTTTCCTGCAGGATCATCGCATATTTTTCCGGAGGCGGATCGAAGAGAAGAACGCGCGAAGCGATGCCTTTGGCGCGCAGGCCGAGGGACATTGCCGCGACGCTGCCCAGTGCGTCGCCGTCGGGTTTGGCATGGGTAGCTAGAAGGATGGATTTTTTCCCGTTGAGTTGATCGAGAACGGCCTGGTAGGAGTCCGTCGGCATGGGCGGGATAGTAACGGGAGGGCGACGGCGCGGCGAGAGGGATTTCCCGTCCTATATCTGATCCCAGGGCAATCGCTTTTGGGACTTCTCCCTCGCCCTGTACTCAGGAAGACGGGGGAAATCAGCAGCAGTCGATCAGACCGTGCCAGCAGCGACGGGGGCGAAGCGGCGTTCGTGGTCAAGGAGCCATTGCTTTCGCTCAAGGCCGCCGGCGTAGCCGGTGAGGGAGCCGTCGGCGCCGATGACGCGGTGGCAAGGGACGACGATGCCGATGGGATTGCAATGGTTCGCGGCGCCGACGGCGCGGCTGGCGCCGGGGCGGCCGATGGAGGCGGCGAGTTGGCCGTACGTGCGGGTCTGGGCGGGTGGGATTTTGCGCAGTGCGTTCCAGACTTGTTTTTGGAAGGGAGTGCCGCGAACGCTTACGCGCACTGTTTTGAGCGCTTCGAGATGGCCATCGAAATAGGCGTCGAGAGCTTTGGTGATCGCAGCGGGGGCGGGACCTTTTTCGGTCTCGTAGTCGCCGAAAAAGCCACTCATGAGTTGGGTTGCTCGCGCCTCGTGATCGGCGAAGTCCAAGGCGCAGAGGGCGCCGCCGTCATCGGTGACCAAAAGCAGCATTGATACCGGCGATTTACGCAGCTCAATCCGAAAGCGCATTGTGGGTCTCCTTAAGCAATCCGTAAAGCATAGGCGCCGATCGGCGGGTGCAGCGCTCGATTGTGGCCAATTGCAAAGCGCCCCCACCCCGACCCTCCCCCGGAAATACCGGGGGAGGGAGTAAGAGAGCGGAGTCGCCACAAAGAGGAGTTAGACCCCCGATCGGCGCCTTCGCGGACTCCTTGCGTTTAGGGGGCACTTCGTTTATTCGTAATCGCTTCGCGGGGCAATGGATGCCGTCGCGGGGCTGCTGCCTTCCAAAAAAGAGGACGACCTTCATGGCCCACTCACGTCGCGCCGTAAGGAAGATTTCCGATTCGCAAAATACACGTCTGGCATGGGCTGTTGTTGAGTCCCTTGAGCAGAGAAGGCTTCTTTCGGGAGTTTCGTTCGCCGCCGCGGTGAACTATCCGGTGGGCGGCGCGCCCGACGCGGTGCAACGCGCCGACTTAAATGGAGACGGAAAACTCGACCTGATCTCCGCCAACATCAATGGCACCGTGAGCGTACTGCTGGGAAACGGCGACGGGACCTTCCAGGCGGCGCAGACATTCAGCGACGGGCTGGGAAGCAACACCCAGGTGCATTTCGCGATATTCCCCTTCAGCGATAGTAACAACGACAATAGCCTCGGCCTGGTGCTCTTGGACGATACGAACCAGGTCAGCATTCTCCTCAGTAACGGCAATGGCACGTTCCAGCCACCGCAAATCCTGACTCTTTCGGATACAGCTTATTCGATCGCGGTCGGCAGGTTCTCAGGCGACGGCGATGCCGATCTGGTGGTCGGTTATGCCGACGGCACAGTGGGCGTCCTGCTGGGCAACAACGACGGAACATTTCAGGCGCCAGTTACCTATGTCGCGGCTGATTACGGAATCACCGCCGTGGCGGTGGCTGACCTCACCAACAACGGTCACGAGGATATCGTCGTCAGTTCCAGCGGGATTGATCGGAATAATGGCAGCATCAACGTTCTTCTCGGCAACGGCGACGGAACATTCAGAGGCGAGCAGCCTGTAGTCTCCGAGTCGTATGGAGAATTCGGCCTGGGCGCGATTGATCTCGATGGGGACGGCATACCCGACCTGATCGCCGGCACCAGCGCCGGCGCCTACCAGGTGTTCCTCGGCAACGGCGACGGCACCTTCCGATCTCCCATTATTACCACGCAGACAAACATTGACGCGGCCGCTATCTCGGACCTCACCGGCGATGGAACGGCCGACCGCATAACGGCGAATGACGTGACCGACATGGTCGGCATCAATCTCGGCAGCGGCAACGGCACGTTCAGAAATGTCACCAATATCCTGGTGGGAAATTCGCCGGTGGACGTAACTCCCGGCGATTTCAACGGCGACGGCCAGCCGGACATCGTAGTGGCGAATATCGGCAGCAGTTCACTGTCGGTGATCCTCAACACGACGCCGCGGCCGGTGAGCAACCTGTTTAGCGCCCCGACAAAGGTCAAAGTGAGCGGCACTCCG
>JBEKYH010000136.1:0-10503 GCA_049511115.1 Tepidisphaeraceae bacterium
TTGGTTTGGACAAGGATCTGCCTGCTCCGCAGCAACTGGACGTAATACGTCGTATCCGAACGCATGCCGTTGGGTCCCGCGTCATAGCGGAACCCGTAGCTGGCCCACAAGCCGATGTAAGTCACGATGATCGCCGCGACACAGATGCCGACGACAACAGCGATCTTTTTTCCGCGCGAAGTGACATCGCTCCCGACCATGTTCCATGGCTCGTGCATCAATGCCCGCGCCAACAGTCCGATCACCAGCACGGGAGCCAGCAGCACGCCGGACAATTTGACCGCAAACGCCGCCGCCGTCAGGACGAGCAGCGCGATGACGTTCCCCACGGTGAGACGCCGCCCCACCCGCCACATCGCATAGGCGGCCGCGAAATAGAGCAGCGTGAAAGCCACGTCGTTTTTCACCAACGACCCGTGGCCGAGAAAATTGGGGTCAAGGCAATACAAAAACGTCGCCGCGATGGCCACAATCGGACCGCCCAGCGCCCAACCCCAGCGCCCGATCAGAATCGCCAACGCGACGGCAAGAATGAGGCACATCATCCGCCCGCGGTTGACCAGGTCGATCGGATCATTGCCCGGCGTGTGGTAAAGCGTTTGCACGATCCAGAAGAACAGATCATCCTTGGAGTGCAGGTTCGTGTAATGGGGAGAATCCGGATCAAACAGCAGCGCATCCGGCGAGGTAGGCAGCGCGACCCAGTCCTCCCAAAGCGGCGGCACATCCGGACTGAGGCGGTAATCGTGACGCCACAGCATCAGCCACCCCGTCACCGCATGGCCCGGCTCATCCCATGTAGCGCTTTTGTTGGAAATGGCCGTCCAGGAAACAGCCGCATATAAAATGCACAGCCCCGCGCAGATAAGAATTGTCCAAACTCGCGACGACCAACGACCCGCCATGATAAAGAACATCGGCTTAATACGGGACGAATGCAAGAACGCGCGCGATGGCTCCTCGATCTATCAAAGAAAGAATGAACGCCGAGACGCCAAGAAGCCGAGAAGAACACGAGACGAAAACGGGCCGTGGATACGGACCCTGAATTTGGTCTTCTCGGCGTCTTGGCGTCTCGGCGTTCATTCCTCTCACTTCCTCGGATCAAGTGCGAACAAGTAAATGCTTCCCCCAAGTATCGCCTCCGGCTTCTGGTTTTTTATCAGCCGGAACCACTCCGGCGTCTGCGCGTACGCGTAGAGCAAATGGAGATAAGTCGCGCTCACGGCCACCACGCCCGCGCGGTCGGGCGAGACCGGCGGCGGGCCGTATTCGTAGCCGCCTTCGCCGTTGAAGTTGGGAAGGTTGAAATAGTGGATGCCGTACGCGCCCGGATCGCAACGGCCGAAGTAGTCCAAATAGAGTGGCATTGTGGAATGTGCCCGCTGCCAATCCGCCAGCAACGGCAAATCCTGCCCCCAATCGAGGTTGGAATCGCTAAGCAGATTGTACCCTGCGGAGGGCCCGCCCACGGCGACTGAAAAGAAGTCAATGTAATTGGGAAAGGCCGCCGCCGTCTCGACGATCAGCCCAGCAGCTAAAACGAATGCGACTGCGCGCACGCCCCGCCCCGAGGGCCAGACCCGCGCCAGCGCCAAACCCACGGCAATGAACACAAACGGATAGACCGGAAACGCATGTCGCAGACCGATGTTGACATTGGACGTGACCGCCGCCATCCCATAAGCCGCGGCAGGCAGCGCCAGCGCCACCGCGTTCCAGCGATTTTCCCCCGAAGCAAACAATCCGCGCCGCGCCGTTCCGACCCCAATCCACAGCGCCAGCACGACCGCCAGAATCGTCGCCAGCGGCGCCTTGAACAGCGCGGCGGCGGGAAAATAATACCACTTGCCCCCATTATAAAACTGCCCGGCAAGAAAACAGAGCCGCTCTTCCGATCCGCTCTGCGTCATGATCATCCCGTCAATCCACGCCTGCGGCAGCAGCTTTTTTTTCTCCGCAAACAGCAAGGCGCGCGTCGAAAGCGACGGCGTCCAATCGTCCAGCTCCTCTTGCGTCGGCGGCCGATTGTGAATGCGAAATGTCTGCACGTCCCGCAGAATTCCCAGGAATTTCGAGGTATCCAATCGCAATCCATTGGGGCCGGGATCAAACCGGAAATCATCGCTCGCCCAGATGGAGAGATATGTAAATCCCGCCGTGGCGAGGGTCAGCGCCGCGACAATGGCCGCTTTCCTCCCACGACTAGTAACAGCACGATTGAAAACCGTCCAAGGCTGGCGCCCGACCGCACGAATCCCCAGCACCACAATCATCACCGGCGCCAAAAGCAATCCAGAAAATTTAACGCCAATCGCCGCGGCCACCGTGATGATGACCCCGATTGCCGCAATCCACGTGAGCTTCCGCCCCGCATGCCACAGCGCATACGCCCCGGCAAGATACGCGAACGTGATCGCCACATCGTTCTTCACCAGCGCGCCGTGCCCCAGGAAATTGGGATCGAAACAGTAAAGCGCCATCGCTGCGACGCCGGCCACCGGCCCGCCCAACTCCCACGCCCACCGCCCGATGAGAGCCGCCAGCGCCACCGAGAGAATCAGCGCCATCCCCCGCGCGCGGCCGACGATGGCAAGGCCATTATTGCCGGGCGTCTGATACATCACGCGCACGTCCCACGCCGTAAGATCGCGGCGAATCCGAATGTCGCGATAGCTCGGCGACGATGGATCGT
The DNA here is from genome assembly GCA_049511115.1 of Tepidisphaeraceae bacterium. Classification (GTDB taxonomy): domain Bacteria; phylum Planctomycetota; class Phycisphaerae; order Tepidisphaerales; family Tepidisphaeraceae; genus JBEKYH01. Next base: position 2,696 of record JBEKYH010000136.1, read on the forward strand.
AATGGATCGCGTCCGGCCCGATGCCAAGGGCAATCCAATCCTCCCAAAGCGTTGGAACATCCGGGCTGAGGCGAAAATCGTGCGCGTAAAGATCGAACCACCCCGTTGCCGCGTGGCTCGGCTCGTCGACGGTTGCGCTCTTGCCGCTCGCCGCCGCCCACGCGACCAGCGCATACACCCCCGCAAGCAGCACGCATACGGCCGCGGCGATCAATCGCGTGGTTCGCTCCGCCATGTCGTCAAGATGGGGCGTGCGGCGGGACAATGCAAGCTAACCGGGGGCAAGCTACTTCGGCGCCGGATGAATCGAATAGAGATAAATCGTCGTCCCCAGGATTTTGTCCGGCCTGCTGTCCGGCCTCAGGCCGATCTGTGACCACTTCGCCGGATCGGAATTAAAATTGAGCTGAATATTAGTGGCGCTCAGGGCAACCACACCCGGCTTATCCGGCAATGTCGGTGCCGGCCCGAACGTGTACCCATCCGGCAGATTAACGTAACGGATTCCATACGCCGCCGGATCACAGCGGCCAAAGCAATCGAAATACAACGTCACGTCGGGATGTTTTTTCTGCCATTGCGCCAGCAGCGGCAAATCCTGCCCCCAGTCAAAATTCGAATCGGACAACAGATAAAGCCGATCCGCGCGGCACGCCACATTGAAAAACGCGATGAAATTCGGAAATGCCGTCGCCGTCTCGACCCCCAGCAGAACGGCCAAAGTGGCCACGACAAACTTTCCCGCGCGCCTGCCCCAAAGCCGCCCCATCGCCAGGCCGATCGCGATGAAGACAAACGGATAAATCGGAAACGCGTGGCGCAGGCCGATGTTGATTTCAGCGGTGATGCTGGCGAGTGCATAAACCGCGGCGGGAATGAATAGGGCGATTGCCGCGCGGCGAAAATCACAAATGTTCGTTTCCCCGCACGATTGCATTTCCTCCTCCCCCGGTAGTCCGGGGGAGGATCGAGGAGGGGGCTCGGCAAAATGTTGACGATTGGGCACTCCCGTTTTGCCGGCCGCAGTCGCGTAACCCCCTCCCTGACCCTCCCCCGGAATACCGGGGGCGGGTAAGGTATCGCCGCGCTTGCGAAATATTTTGGGGATGCTCATGACGCCAATCCCCAGCGCAATCACCCCCGCCGCCAGCGTCGACAGCGGCGACTTAAACACGCCGGCAAGCGGAAAATAATACCACTTTCCGTGCGGATAAAGCTCCCCAAATAGATATCCCGCCCGTTGCCCCTGATCTTCGATCTCTGTCGAAATAAACCCCGCCACCCAGGCCTGTGGCAGCAGCCGATGACCGTCCGCAAACAAAACCGCTCGCGTCAGCAACGGCGCTTTCCACGCCGCCAGTTCATCCTGCGTCGGCTCATGCCCCAGCCGCTGGCGAAGCTGCACCAGCCGCAGGCGGTTGATCCCCACCTGCACGTCCGACCGCATCCCATCGGGACCCGCGTCGTAACGGAAGTCATAGCACGCCCACAACCCCGCATAAGTCGCCGCCGCGCAAACGGCGCACACCATCACCACGGCCGCGCACTTTCGCCGCCGGCACGACACAACTCGCCCCAGAATCGTCCAGGATTGCGCGGACAGCGCTCGCCATCCGAGCACCAGCACAATCACCGGAGCCAGCAACACGCCCGAGAATTTCACCGCCACCGCCGCCGCGGTGAGAAGCGCGATCGCGACCGCATTGAGCCAGGTCATTCGCTCGATGGCTCGCCACAGCGCATACGCCACCGCCAGATAAACCAGCGCGCTGGCGACGTCATTCTTCACCAGCGGCGCGTGCCCGAGAAAATTAGGATCAAAGCAGTACAAAAATGTCGCCGCGACAGCGGGAACCAGCCCTCCCAATTTCCAAGCCCACCAGCCGATCAGCGCCGCCAGCGCCACGCCGATGACCAGCGACATTTTTCGCCCCTGATTGACGAGCCAAATGCCGTCATTGCCGCTGGTATGGTAAATCGCCGCATCGGTCCACGCAGCCATCTGGCGGCGAAGTTGAATGTCGCGATAAGCCGGCGCGGTCGAATCAATGTGCATTCCGTCGCGGCCGATCCCCAAGGCAATCCAATCCTCCCACAGCGGCGGAACATCCGGACTCACGCGAAAATCCTGCCGCCACAGCATGAGCCACGCGATGGCTGTATGGCTCGGCTCGTCCGTGGTGGCCGACTTGCGCTGCACGGCTAACCACGCAGCGATGGCGAAAACCGCGCAGAGAACCGCGCACAGCACTGCCGCCCAGACTCCCTTAACGCGCTGCTCCGCCATGAATGCTAATCCACTTTAACAACGCGCCCATCCAGCTCAGCGATAACCGCGCGCACGAGCGGATCCTTTTCAACTTCCGCCGTCAGCTCCGGCGTCAATCGCGCCGGCGGCTCGCTCGCGGCAGGCGCCGCAGGCCGCGAATTCATCGGACGAGCGACTGCGGCCGGCGCCGGCTGCGCATCGCGCGAGGCCGGAGGCACGCTAGCCAGAACCGGCTTCACCGGCGCAAACGCCATCGCCGGCGCGCGCGCCGGGGGCGGATCGTAAGAACGCGGCGGCGTCACCGAACCGGGTGATTCGTCCTTTAACCCTTCGCCATTTATGGGCGCGTCAAAGTTTTTTTTTTGCGCGGGCGCCGCCGCGCCCGCCGGCCCCGCGCCGCTATCCAGCCGCCCCATCAAATCGCCAATCGACGCAAACTGTTCCGCCAGCGCCAAACGGACCAACGTCGCATCCAGCAGCGGCCGCCCCCCATACCCTTGGCGAAGCTGCCGGCGCAGCTCCTCGAGTATCGGAATATCCTGCGTCAGCGCGATCGAATCGAACTGATCCGCCTGCTTTTTCAGCTCCGCCAGCCCCGCCGCGGCCACCTCAATCAGCCCGCTGTCGGCCCCGCAGGTGCGGACAATCAGCAAATTTCGCAGGTGCTCCCCCAGTGCCGAGACCAGCGCATCGGCCGACATCCCCGCCGCCAGCATCGCGCTCGCCCGCTCCAACGTCTGGCGGACATCCCCCCGCCCGATCGCGTCGGCCAGATCAAAAATTTCCTGCGACTTGGGCAATCCAATGAGTTGCTCGACAATCTGCACGGTCAGCTTGCTCTCCCCCGCGCTCAGCAACCGCTCCAGCAATGACAGCCCATCGCGCATGCTCCCCGCCGCGCTTTTGGCGACCAGCATCAGCGCGTCGGTATCCGCCGGGATTTTTTCGTCCTTGCAGATGGCCGCCAGATGCCCGGCGATCTCCGCCGTGGAAATATTGCGGAAATCGTACCGCTGGCAGCGCGAAAGAATCGTCGCCAGCACCTTCTCCGGCTCGGTGGTCGCCAGGATAAATTTCACATGACTCGGCGGCTCCTCCAGAATCTTCAGCAACGCGTTGAACGCGTTTTTGGAGAGCATGTGCACTTCGTCAATGATGTACACCTTAAACCGCGCCCGCGCCGGCCGGAACTGGGCGTTGGAAATGATGTCGCGCACATTATCCACGCCCGTATTGCTGGCCGCGTCGATCTCAATGACGTCAATATCCTCCCCGCGCGCAATGGCCACGCACGAATCGCATTTATTGCACGGCTTCGTCGTCGGCGCCTTCTTCTCAAGGCAATTCAAACACTTGGCAAGAATGCGCGCCGTCGAGGTTTTGCCAGTGCCGCGGGCGCCGCAGAAGAGATACGCATGCGCCACCCGATCGGTCTCAATCGCCTTTGCCAGCGTATGCGCAATCTGCTGCTGGCCGACAACCTCGTCGAAAGTCTTGGAGCGATAGCGCCGGGCGAGAACGGTGTAGGACATGTCACCAGTCTACCAGCCGAAGCGCCCCCGCGACCAGTGATCTGGTCCTATTGCAATGCCGCGGCTTGGCGCACATGTTTGGCACATGGCCAGCGACCGCCGTCGGAAAATCTGGGCTGTCGTTCTCTGCGGAACATTGTGCGCCGCGTTTGCCGCGACCGCATGGAAAGCGGTGGGCGGCAAGAGCGCCACCGCCGATGAGCCGGGGCACGCCGCCGTCGGCTGGCTTATGCTCTGGCGACATGACTACCGACTGTGGCAGAATAACCCTCCGCTCTGGGAGTATTGGATTGCGCTGCCCGTCGGACCCGACGCTATCCGCTTCGATCCGGCATCGGAGTTGTATCGCAACATCCAGCCGGGACCGGTCAGGCCGTTCTGGACCCGCATCGATACCCCACGTCTCATCCAAGGCGGGCGCTTCATGTGTCTGGTCCTGGCCGTGGGCTTGGGCCTGATCATTGCGGTTTGGGCCTGGGAGCTGGGGGGCCTCGTTCCCGCGGTTGCGGCGACATTTCTGTATTGCCTTGATCCCAATTTTCTGGGCCACGCGGCCCTGATCAAAAACGACGTCGCGTTTGCTCTTTTTTACTGCGCGACCGCCTATGCGCTCTGGCGCGCCGGCCGAAACCTCACCGGTCCGGCAGCCTTACTGATCGCGCTTTTAACAGCGATTGGATTCGAGGTGAAATACTCCGGCCCGTTGCTGGCGGTCATGGTAATCCTGACGTTGGGAGCCAGGGCATTGTCCGCACAGCCATGGATGATCCTAGGCCGGCCGGCCGGGCATCGCGGGAGGAAGCTCGCCGCGGCGGCCGTAACCTGCCTGCTGGCGGCGGTCATGAGCTACCTCTTCATGTGGATGAGTTACGGATTCCGATTTGATGGCGGGCCTGATGGGCTGCGCCTGTCGATGCGTCCGATCATGCAATCCCTGGGCGTCTATGCTCTGAATCACCAACTCGGCCGCAATCCGAGCCGCGATGAACTGGCCGAGTGGACCCCGCCGCTGGCGACGCGGGCGGTGCTCTTCGCCGAGGAACATCACCTGGTCCCACAGGCATGGGCCGCCGGGCTGATCTTCACCCAGATGGGGGATCAAGGCGAGCAGGAGGCCTATCTGCTGGGCGACCATTACCACGGCGGTAAGTGGTACTATTTTCCCATGGCGGCGATTTTTAAGGAGCCGCTGGCGACGATCTCCGCTGCCCTACTGAGTCTCGCGATCGCGGCGAGGGCCGCGCCAAGAGCGCTCAGGTCGTGGGAGAACCGCTGGAACGCGATCGCGCTATCAATCCCGGCAGGGGTCTACGCGCTGGCACTGATTACCTCCGAGATGAATATAGGCTTTCGCCACGCCTTTCCCCTGCTTCCTTTCGTCTTCATCGCCGTGGGACTGGCTGTGGGGACGTTGTGGGAATTTCAAAGCGGGAGGATGATGAGTCTGATTCTGGCGACGGCCCTCCTGGTTGAAACCGCGGCAGCTTTCCCAGATTTCATCGCCTTCTTTAATGCTGCCTGCTCGGGCGATCGGCTGCGTTTGTTGTCGGATTCCAACCTGGACTGGGGACAGGACCTGCCGCTGTTGGCGGCGTGGCAGAGCGCGCACGCGGATATCCCACTTTATTTGGACTATTTCGGCCCGAGCGCGCCGGGGGATTATCATATTCGCTGCGTTGACGTGAGCGGCACCCTCCCCCCGGCGCCCCGTGGGCCGGGTGTGCTGGCTGTCAGCGCGACCTTCCTGCAATTGCATCGCTACAATGGCGCCGCGCTTGAAGCTCTGGGCGTATCGCCTGATCAACAGCCTGACCAAATACTCGGAGGGACGATCTACCTCTTTCAAACCAGAACGACTGCCCATTGACCACTGGAAGATTGCAAGTTTACCAAAGGGCTGCTTGACAACGGCCCACCCTCCCGCGCGTACTATCTCTCAGCCGGAGGCAACCATGAAAGCACCCAAACGTCCCGTATCGCGGCGCAGTTTTCTCAAGGGAACCGCCATGACCGCCGTCGCCCTTGGCCTGACCCGCACATCCGCCCGCTCCTACGGCCAGATCATCGGCGCCAACGAGGACATTCGCCTGGCCACCATCGGTTGCAACGATTGCGGCCGCGCCCATATCAATCAGTTCATCCCCCTCAAGGGCGTGCGGATGGTCGGCCTGTGCGATGTCGATTCCGCCGTCCTCGATCGCGCCAAGGGCGTGGCCACCGCGAGACTCGCAACGGCCAATCCGACGCTATATTCCGATTGCCGCAAGGTGCTGGATAATAAGGAGATCGACGCCATCTCCGTCGCCACGCCGAACCATTGGCATGCCCTTCTCACCGTCTGGGGCGTCCAGGCCGGAAAAGATGTCTACATCGAAAAGCCCACCTGCCACAACATCTGGGAAGGCCAGCAAGCCGTCGCCGCTCGCGCCAAATATGACCGCATCGTCCAGGCCGGCACGCAATGGCGATCCATGCCCGCCGTCCAGCAGGCCATGCAGTTCGCCAAGTCGGGAACCATCGGCAAAATCCTCGTCTCGCGCTCGTTTTGCTACAAGGCCCGCCCCAGCATCGGCAAGACCGACGGCCCGCAACCCGTGCCGGCGACCGTCGATTACGCCTTGTGGTGCGGCCCCGCCCCACTCGACCCGCCGCGCCGAAAGCAATTCCATTACGACTGGCACTGGTTCTGGGAAACCGGCAACGGCGATATCGGCAACCAGGGCGCCCACCAGATGGACCTGGCCCGCTGGGCACTCGATAAGCCCGCACTGGCCCCCAGCGTCATCAGCGTCGGCGGCCGCTTCGGTTACGACGACGACGGCCAGACGCCCAACACCCTGATGACCGTTCACGATTACGGCGATTGCCTCCTCATCGGCGAAGTCCGCGGCCTGCCCGCCAAAACCGGAGCCAAACAGGTCGATCAATTCAAGGGCATCGCCATCGGCAACGTCATCGAATGCGAAGGCGGCTACGTCTCCATCGCCCAGCGCGCCTGCGCCGCGTACGACAAGAACGGCACGCTAATCCAGCAATTCAGCAGCAACGGCGTCCAGGAGGAATCAGCCCATAAGGAAAATTTCCTCGAGGTCGTCCGCAGCCGCAAACGCGAAGACCAACGGTGCGAACTAGCCGAAGGCTTCGTCTCCAGTTGCGTGTCGCACGTTGCCAATATTTCCTATCAACTCGGACAAAAGGCCGACCCCGACGCCATCCAGGCCGCCATGAAACAACCCGCCGCCGCGGAAACCCTGGCTCGCTTCCAGTCCCACCTGGCCGCCAACGACATCAAACTCGATATCGACAAAGCCACCCTGGGAATGCCGCTGAAAGTTGATCCGGCGGCGATGAAGTTTATGGATAACGACGCCGCCAACGCAATGCTCACGCGGACGTACCGCGATCCGTTCGTGGTGACGGCGGTTTAGCGCAGTTGTAGAGGCCGTTTAAATCTTCCGCGCATCATACGCCCAGTGCAGCAACGCCTGCCTCTGCCGCCGGCGGCACGTCACATCCCCCGGCAGACAATTCTGCTTCACCTGCGCGATATGCCGGCGAATTGCTCGCCAGCGTTTGATCTGCCGCTCATCGTCGGGGCAACGCCGCCCCGTGTAATACCGGCAATACCACTGAAACCACCCGCGCGGGTCCTCAAGATAAATCCACCCCTTGGCCCGCCAAACCGCCAGTGGCTGCGACGCATTCACGCCAAAGCAATTAAGGTTTGCGTCATGCCGCTCCGCACAGAGCCTGGCTCTCGCGAACCAATCCTCGGGAAACTCCGGCCCACAATCCGTCATGTACTTCCCGCCGAAAACCCCAAGCCGCAGCATTTCCTTCGGCGTAAGCTCGGGCCGAAACCCGGCATGGAAATTCCGCCCCATCGGCTCCGTGCGGAGATAGGTATATCCCTGTTGCATCAGGTCATTGACGGTGATTTTCACTGGCTTCATGCTCGCTCGACGTTACCGGCTTTCGGGCCATAAATCGACCAGATTTTGCATACG
>JBEKYH010000137.1:0-10498 GCA_049511115.1 Tepidisphaeraceae bacterium
AGGGAGAAAGTGAGAAACGTGCCGAGGAGAAGGCGGGTGATTCGCACGGTGGCTCCTGTCTAACGGTTTCGCTTCACGGCATCTCCACAGAATATCCGAGATCGCGCAAAGCGGACAAAGAATTCCTTCAAGAGCACGATAGAGCGGGCATAACTCCTCCTTGCGGCGAAGCTACCCTTTACCCCCTCGCCCTGTACTCAGGGAGAGGGTTGGGGTGAGGGTTCTTCTCCTTTCGCCACCATTGAGCGTCATACCCTATTGCGCCAAATTGAGCCGCCGAAGGCGTCGAAATATTGTTGCAGGCGTGCCGTCGTTGTAGGATAGCTCCACCGCGTTGGGCAGGGATTTGGCCCAGTCGCGGGGTTTTAGATTCGTCGCCATTTGATTGGCCTGCCATGATGTCCCGCCATTGCAGCGTTCGCCTCAGTTTTGTTGCCCTGGGCGTAATTGTTTCCCTTCTTAGCGCTTGCACGGACCATACCGCACCCACTTCCGCCGCCCTGGATGGAAGCTTAACTCTGACTCAACTTGCCGGGAAAGCCAGCCACGGCGACGCGGCGGCGATGTGCGAATTGGGCCAGGAATACCAAGCTGGAGTGAAGGCGCCGCTTGACCTCGCCCTGGGCCGGCAGTGGCTGGAAAAGGCCGCCGCCGCGGGGAGCGTACGCGCAATGGGCGATCTTGCTGCGATGTACCTCAATGGTGAATATGGCGTGGCCCGTGATGACGCCAAGGGGTTTGAATGGTGCAGCAAGGCGGCCCAGGCGCACGACGCGTGGGGCCTGCTGATGTTGGGGGACTTGTATATCCAGGGCCACGGTGTTGCCAAAGACTCTGCAAAGGCAACCAACTATTTTGCGCAAGCCGAAGCTAAAGCCCTCACCGGAGCGGCCGGCGGCGATGCACAGGCGATGCTGGCGCTGGGACTCATGTTCCAGGATGGGACGCCTGTCCCGCACGACTACGCCGAGGCCGTGTATTGGTTCCGCAAAGCCGCGGATGCGGGAAATACCTCGGCGATGTATGAGATTGGCCGGCTTTATGAAACCGGCCGAGGTGTTTCTCAGGATCTTACCCAGGCGATGGTGTGGTATAAAAAGGCCGCTGCCCAGGGCAACGTCGCCGCGATGACTGAAATTGGCCGTCTTTTCGAGAACGGCCGTGGTGTCACACAGGATTATGCCCAGGCGATGAACTGGTACCGCCGGGGTTGCGACAGGGGGGGGCCAGGCGCGATGGTGGGCATCGCCTCGATGTATGCAGACGGGCACGACGTTCCGCAGGACTACGTTCAGTCAATGAATTGGCTTCGCAAAGCTGTTGACCTCGGATACGCGCCGGCGATGAAATTGGTGGGTTTTCTATATGAAAATGGCCAAGGTATCGGGCAGGATTACACCCAGGCCCGAGCATGGTATGAAAAGGCCGCCGCTTGCGGCGATGCAAGCGCGAACACAAACATCGGTCTCCTGTACTTCTACGGCAAAGGTGTTCCCCAGGACTCCTGGGGGGCGATGGTTTGGTTTCGCAAGGGTGCCGATGGCGGCGATGCCGCCGCGTCCATGAACATGGGCAACATGTACTCCAACAGCGAGGTAGTTCCCAGAGACTACGTTGAGGCGCTGACCTGGTATCGGAAGGCAGCGGACCAGGGTAATGCCGCTGCGATGAATTCCATCGGAATCCAATACCTGAGGGGCCAGGGGGTGCCGCAGGATTTCTCGCAGGCGATGACCTGGTTCGCCAAGTCGGCCGACCTGGGCTATGCGCCGGCCATGGTGGAGATCGGCGCGGCTTATCTCAATGGCGAGGGAATTCCCAAAAACGATGTGCAGGCGAGGGTCTGGTTCCAGAAGGCTGCCGACGCCGGAAATCCCGCCGCGATGGCCTGGATCGGATACCTGAACCGGGAAGGGTATGGCGTTCCAAAGAATTATACGGAGGCGATGAGCTGGTATCGCAAGGCGTCTGATCTGGGAAATGCCGATGCAATGTGCTGCATCGGGCTGCTTTACGACCAGGGTCTGGGCGTGACGCAGGACAATACGAAGGCGCTGGAGTGGTATCGCAAAGCCGCCGCGGGCGGAGATGCGACCGCGATGGCGCAACTCGGCGTGCACTATTCCAATGGCCAGGGCGTTCCTGTTGATTTTGCACAGGCCATGACGTGGTATCAAAAGGCCGACGCCAGGGGCGATAGAGCGGCATGCGTGGGCATCGGCCAACTCTACTTTCAGGGCCACGGCGTTCCCGTGAACAAAGCACTTGCCGTGGTTTGGTTCCAGAAGGCGGCCGACGCGGGGGATGCCAGCGGCATGTGCCTGATAGCGATGAATTATTATTTTGGATGGAATGGTAACCCCAGCAACGAGAAGGCCCTGATGTGGTTCGAGGCATCGGCTGATCGCGGAAGTGCCGATGCGATGGATTGGCTTGGGTATATCTACCTCGACGGGCGTCTGGTGACCAAAGATGAAGTGCAGTCACGGATTTGGTTTGAAAAGGCGGCCGACGCGGGCAACGTGGACGCGCAGAAGTGGCTCGCCGGCCATGGCGGCGCGCCAACCAATGAGCGCCGGCCGACACTCAGCCCATTGCATTGAGGCGGCGGGTGCGGGCTATCGGGGCAATGGCCTTATAATTCCCTCATGGCAGATTCCTCCTCCCACAACCAACTCATCGTCGATCAATTCACGCGCATGGCCGCGCCGTTCGCGGAAATGCCCGCGCATTCGCAGGCCGATTCAATGCGGCTTCTCCTCGAAACTGCCGGAGTAAACAGCGAAGACCGCGTTCTGGACGTGGCCTGCGGCCCGGGCCTGGTGAGCTGCGCCGTGGCTTCCATCGCGCGCCAAGTCACCGGCATCGACATCACCCCGGCCATGATCGAACAAGCGCGGCAGTTGCAGAGCAAAAGAGGCTTGTCCAACCTCTCCTGGCAAGTAGGCGATGCGACCGCGCTCCCGTTTGCCGACGCGGCGTTCTCACTGGTCCTGACGCGGTACAGCCTCCATCACGTTCTGGAGCCGGCCCAGGTCGTCCGCGAGATGGCCCGTGTCTGCGCACCTGGCGGGCGCGTGGTGGTCGCCGACGTTTTCGCGGCGAACATCGATCAGGGCAACGCCTTCGACCGCATGGAAAAAATCCGCGATCCGTCCCACGTGCGTGCGCTGCCGCTGGAGGAATTGAAGGCATTGCTGACCTCTGCGGGATTGCACCACACGCGCACCGAATTCTACCGCCTGGACGTCGAAGCCGACGCACTGCTGGCCGCCTCGCGCACGCCCCCGGCCGCCGCCGAACAGGTCCGCCAGATGCTGGCCGACGACATCGGCAAGGACGCCCTGGGCGTATCCGCCCGCCGCGTCGGGCAGGCGATCTATTTTTCCTTTCCAGTGGCGGTTTTAGTGGGCGTGCTTACTTTCATTCAAAAGGCAAAATGAACACGGAGGCGCCAAGACGCCGAGGAAGACAGGAGCGAGAAATCGAATTCTGAATTTGCTCTTCTCGGCGTCTCTGAGTCTCGGCGTTCATGGCTCTTTTATTGATCCAAAGACCCTCGCCCGCGCGGACTAATCCCCCCTCCGCCATTGTTATCGGACGCATCCTGTCGCATAATCTCTTTTGTCGCCGACGGACCGGCGGCGTTCGCCTCTCTCGACGGTCAGTGCCGGCGGGGGTAAATCCCCCAATCGTAGCGGCGCTGGCCAGGAGATATTCGCGTGATCTTTGATTCATTTCTGAGCCTGTTTAGCATTGACATGGGAATAGACCTGGGAACGTGCAACACCCTGGTCTGTGTGAAGGGCGAGGGGATCGTCCTCAATGAACCCAGCGTGGTGGCGGTGCGCAAGGGGACCAACAAGGTCCTCCAGAACGGCAACGCCGTCGGGCTGGTGGCCAAGGAGATGCTCGGCAAGACGCCCGGTTCCATCACTGCCATCCGGCCTTTGAAGGACGGCGTCATCAGCGATTTTGAAATCACCGAGGCGATGCTCTCCTACTTCATCCGCCGCGTGCACGGCCGCAAGCATTTCATTTCGCCGAGGGTAGTCATCGCGATTCCGTCAGGGATTACCGCCGTCGAAAAGCGCGCCGTGCTGGATTCCGCCGAGCGCGCCGGAGCGCGGCGCGTGTTCCTCGTCGAGGAGCCAATGGCCGCGGCCATCGGGGCGGGGCTTCCCGTCACCGAGCCGACCGCGAGCATGATTGTCGATATCGGCGGTGGGACGACCGAAGTGGCCATCATCTCGCTGGCCGACATCAGCGTCTGCAAATCAGTCCGCATCGCCGGCGACGATTTCGACGAGGCCATCATCAGCCACATGAAAAAAACCTACAACATGGCCATTGGCGAGCAGATGGCCGAGCGCATCAAGATCGACATCGGCTCGGCCGCGCCGCAGGGCACCAATGGCGAGCCGACCATGGAAGTGCGCGGGCGCGACCTCATATCCGGCCTGCCGCGAAAGACGAGCATTACTTCCGAGGAAATTCGCGCCGCGTTGCAGGAGCCGGTCTCACTGATTATCGCCGCCGTCACGCAAACGCTGGAGCAAGCCGAACCCGAACTGGCCGCGGACCTGGTGGAAAACGGCATCACCATGGCTGGCGGTTCCAGCCTTCTGCGCGGCCTGCCGATTGTGATCTCCAACGCGACCGGCCTGGAAGTGAAACTGGCCGAAGATCCGCTCACCTGCGTCGCCCGCGGCACCAGCGTTTACCTGGAAAATCTGGAACTTTGGAAAGACACGATGGAGAGCGACGCGGATGAAATCTAAGGACTGAGGGCCGAGGACTGAGCCAAAAGACCAAGACCGTCCAACGCTCGTATTTGCATTCCTCTCAGTCCTCAGCACTCAGTCCTCAGTCCTATTGAATGAAGGACACGGATGTCCAAGTCCCGTTTCAATCACGTTTTCCTGGCCCTGATGTGCGGAGCGTTTCTCTGCGCGTTCGTCCTGCCCCCGCGTCTCGTGGACTCCGGCCGTCTGCATACGGCGGGCATTTTCAGCCCCGTTTCCTATCCCCTGCGCCGCCTCGCGGAGAACATTTATCATCCGGTGGATTATCAACAGCAGATCGACAACCGCTCGCGCGAGGCGCTGGTTGCCGAAAACGACCAGCTTCGCCAGCAGGTCGTGCAGCTTCAATCGGCGGTCGTCCAACTTCGCGGCGTGCAAGCCGAGCGGCAAAAACTGGGCAGCCTGCAATCCCTTTGCATTCACGTTCCCGTCAACGGCGCCGATTCCGCCGGCCGCGACGCACTCACGCTTTCCATGCCGGCCAACAGCCACATTTCGACCGACGCGCCGGCCGTCTTCTCCGGGGGTCTTGCCGGACGGCTCAATGCAAACTGGGGCGCGGCGCGACTACGCCTGCTGACCGACGACGGATTTGCCGTCACCGGGCGTTTCGTCCGTTACGTCGATTCCGGCGGCGGCGCTAAACCCGAGGCGATCAGCGCTCCCGTCTCGCTGGTGCGGGGACTGGGAAACGGCCGCCTGTGCGTGAAGGACATGAAACTTTCCGATTTCAAAGCCGCTGGATTGCGGCAGGGGGATTGGGTTGTGCTGGAAGATTCGCAGTGGCCAACGCAGGTGCAGGGCGTGCGGTTGGGCCGGGTCAGCTCCGCCAAGCAATCCGCCCCGCTCTTTGTGGATGTGATGCTGGTCCCCGAGACCGACTTGACCCGCCTCAGCGATGTGTGGGTTTTGGCGGAGGCGGCGCGATGAATTGGGTGGCCTTCATCCTCCTCGGTTACGGCGCGATGGGCTTGCAAACCGGCCTCGGCTCGTTCGCGCGGCTCGGCTCGTCCGATGGCGGGGCCGCGCCGAACTTCGGCCTGCTCGCGATGGTCTTTATCGCACTGAACGCCAACTGGCAAGCCGCGCTATTGGGCGGTTTCATCCTGGGAGCGTTGCAGGACCTGGCGACACAGCAGCCGTTTGGATTGTTCGCCTTCAGCTACGGACTTGCCGCGATGGCCATCGCGTCCGTCGCCCAGTCGGTCTATCGCCTGCATCCCCTGACGCATTTCTTCTGCACGCTAATGGCAGGTTGCCTTACCGCGCTGATTCTCAGCGCCCACGGCTGGGCGCGGCATGTGAGCGTGCCGCTGGTCACGACGTTTGCCGGAGCACTCTACACGGCGATTCTCGCGCCCTTCCTGATCGGCGGTTTGCAAAAGATGCGGAAGCTCTTCGCGTTTAGTCGGTGAGAGAAAAAATGTTTGAACGCCGCCTGCGCATCCTGCTTTATCTCATCGCCCTCATGGGCGCCGCGCTGATGGCACGCGCGGCGCAGATTCAACTCTTCGAGAAAAATCGCTGGGCCGCCGAGGCGTCCAAACTCACCACGCGCCGCACGCTACTTGAGACAACGCGCGGGCGCATCGTCGATATTCATGGCGTGGTGCTGGCCGAGGACGAGGCCTGCATGGATGCGGCGGTGGACTACCCGGCGATTACCGAAGATTGGGACCAATACAAAGATTGGCTGCATACCCACGCGATCGCGTCCGCGACACGCCGCCTCGGCCCGACGTTTACCAAATCCACCGGAAGCGTTCGCTCCGGTCTGGTGGAGGCCGAGACAATCATCGTCCGCAATCAGGTCGAGGCCATGTGGTATCGGCTGGCCAGCGTGTCTGGCAAAACCCCCGATGAGATCGACGCGATACGCCAGGATGTCGAGCGGCGCGTCGAGCTTCGCCGCCAGTATGTGCAGTGGCAGAACTATCAAAAGGCCCTGGAAAAACAAAAGGGATCGGCGGCCACGACCCGGCCCTGGTATGAGCGATTCCTTCCCGCCGCGAGTTCCGTCGATGGCCCGCGCCTCGACGACTACGCCGTTGAAGTCGGCGACCAGACCACGCCGCATGTCATTCTCAGCGGCATCGACACCAACCAATACAACGAACTGGCCCGCGAGGCGGAGAACATGCCGGGACTGGTGTTACAGCCGGGCCGGAAGCGCGTCTATCCGCTGGGTGATGTGGCCTGCCATATCCTGGGCCATCTGACGCCGGTGACACCCGAGCAATTGGCGGCCGATGCCAATCGCGACGATCCGCTGCGGGCGCTGCTCCCCAGCGATCTGTCCGGCCAGACCGGCGTGGAAAGGTTATGCGAGCCGCTGCTTCGCGGCACCCGCGGCGAAATTCGCACCAGCGCCATCGGCAACGACACCGGCACGACCGACCCTGTTCCCGGACACGACGTGGCGCTCACGATTGACGCGCAACTCCAGCGCGCCATCGAGCAGTCGTTCGCGGCACGGCGCGTGTACCGCGACCCGGAGACCGAAGAGACAAGCGTGCGCCAGAATCAGCCCGGCGCGGCAGTCGTGATCGACATTGCCACCGGGCAGGTGCGGGCGCTGGTGTCGTATCCAACGTTTGATCTGAATCATCTGGATGAGAATTATGAAAAGCTCAGCCGCGACGATTTGAACACGCCCCTGGTGAACAAGGCCACGCAAATCGCCGCCGAACCGGGATCGACGGTGAAGCCACTCATGGGGCTAAGCGCCATGGCCGATGGACTCATCACGCCGGAGACGACGATCGAGTGCAACGGCTATCTCGTGCTCGACGGCCATCAATACGACGTCGGCAAATGCTGGACGGTGCGCGAATTCGCCAAGTACATCGGGACGCCTGAAGACCCGCGGCATCACAAAATCCCCACTGAGGATCCGCACCCGACCGGTTTCCTCACCGTCACCGATGCCATCGAGCGAAGCTGCAACGTCTTTTTCGAGACCGTCGCCGACCGCATGAAAATGGACCGGCAGCGCTACTGGTACGATCGCTTTGGCCTGGGCCGCCCGACCGGAATCGGCCTGCCCGAGGCTTGGGGGCGCATTCCCAATCCAGCTCACGCCGCCCCCGCGGCGCTGCGGGAAATGACCTGGTTTGCCGGCATCGGGCAGGGCGACATCCAGGCCACGCCCCTGCAAATGGCCAACGTCGCCGCAACGATCGCGCGCGATGGCGTCTGGATGCGCCCGAGCATTGTGACGCAGAGCGGCGCGGTTGCCGCGAATGGCCCGGATCGAATTGACCTGGGTTTCTCGCCGCAGTCTCTGCAAGCCGTCAAGGAGGGAATGTTTGAAGTGGTCAACAAGCGCGCCGGCACCGGCCGGATGGACCCGGTCGATTCAATTGTCTTCGCCGGCAAAACCGGCACCCCGCAGGTGGGCCGATTGACCGTCCCGGTTCGCGACGACCAGGGCCGGATTGTCATGGAAGACGGCCGCGAAAAGCGGCAGCTAGTCGATCCCGCCGACCCCGCCGTCGCCACCTGGTACATCGGCACCGGCCCGACCAAGACCGATTACGCCCACGCCTGGTTCATCGGCTACGCACCGGCGGATCATCCCAAGATCGCCTTCGCCGTTTTCGTCTGGTACGGCGGCGCCGGCGGCTCTGTCGCCGGGAGCATCGTGCATGACATGCTCGATGCGTGCGTAAAGACGGGGAATCTGCCGGGTGGGACGGGGGAGTCGGCTAATGCGGCGAACTGAGTTGTGGTAATTCCCTCCTTTACTTCATCTAAGATACACTGTATCGTAGATTAAACCCATGCGGTTCAGCTTCATCCAGTTGTCCGCCTTCCGCGCCAATTGGAAACGGCTGGGAATGTCTGACGTGGATTTACGCTCACTTGAAGCGGCGATTTTGGCCGATCCATTGAACGCACCGGTCATGCCGGGCACGGGCGGGCTCCGGAAGATGCGTTTTGCGAGCCAAACTTCGTCATCGGGCAAGAGCGGCGGCGTTCGAGTCTGTTATGCCTATTTCGCTGAATTCGGTTTGGTCTACCTATGCGCCGTCTTTCCGAAGAATGTAAAGGCGAATCTCAGCAAGACGGAAGCAAACGAGTATCGGCAGTTATTGAGGGAATTCGGCCGATACCTGCGCGAGTATTTCCGAAGAGGATGGACGCCATGAAAAAACAAACTGCAGCCCAGACTTTCAACAAGCAGATAGAGCAGTCCATGGCGGAACTGCGGGCAATTATGGCGCGCGGCGAGTCTCCCACTGCAAACGGCAAGTTGGGCATTCGGACAATCGAGGTCGCCGAGCCTTCGGCTTACAGTGCCCAGCAAATCCAGCAAATCCGCGCTGGGCTCAATGTGAGTCAGGCCGTCTTCGCCCGGATCGTCGGCGTGTCCCAGGTTCTGGTGAGGTCATGGGAACGCGGCGCACGGCAGCCTGCTCCGATCGCACGGCGGTTGCTGGATCAAATTCAGCGATATCCCAAACAGTTCATGCCGCTGGTGATCGCGACAGGGCGAAATCAAGACGTGAAGTCTCCGTCGCGCAACCGATCGTCCAGGAACAACCCGCCGGGTAAAACGGCGGCCTGATACGACTACAGCCTGGCAACGCGACAAGATACTTCGTATCAACGAGGATCATCGACATTCCCCGAATAGATGCATATCCCTTCCTCCCCCGCCTCCCCCCCGGCTACAATCGCTCGCCTATGCCGGGCGATTTCGACATTATCATCATCGGCGGCGGCCACGCTGGCGCGGAGGCGGCCTGGGCCGCGTCGCACCTGGGGTGCAAGACGGCCCTGATCACCATGGACCCGACGCGCATCGGCCAGATGTCCTGCAATCCCGCCATCGGCGGCCTGGCCAAGGGGCAGATGGTTCGCGAGATCGACGCCCTCGGCGGCCTGATGGGCATCGCCACCGACAACACCGGCATTCAGTTCCGCATGTTGAATCGCTCCAAAGGCCCTGCCGTCTGGGGCCCGCGCGCCCAGGCCGACAAGCACCGCTATGCGAAGGAAGTGCAGCGCCTCCTCCAAACCTGCCCCAACCTCACGATCGTCCCCGGCGAAGTAGCCGACATCAAAACCGACTCCCACTCCATCATCCCCCCGTCCTCCCCAGTCCTCGGCTCGACTGAGCTCGCCGCAGGCAGTCCTCAGTCCTCGGCCCTGAGTATTACGGGCCTCTCCCTCGCCAACGGACAACACCTCCCCTGCCGCGCCGTCATCGTCACCACGGGCACATTCCTCCGCGGCCTCATGCACACCGGCGAAAAGAAAACCGAAGGCGGCCGCATCGGCGAGGCGGCGGCGAAGGGATTGTCCAGTTGTCTCGCCCGCCTGGGCTTGGAGATGGGCCGCCTCAAGACCGGCACGCCGCCGCGGCTGGACAAGCCGACGATTGACTTCGCCGCCTTCACCCCGCAGCCTGGCGACGAGCGGCCGGCGCCGTTTTCGTATTTGAATGAATCAGGCCGCGAGTGGAAGCCCCCGCTGCCGCAGGTGCATTGCTGGATCGGGGCGACGAATGAAACGATGCACCAGATCATCCGCGCCAATCTGCATCGCGCCCCCATGTACAGCGGCCAGATCACCAGCACCGGCCCGCGCTATGGCCCGAGCATCGAAGACAAAGTCGTGCGCTTCGCCGACAAGTCGAGCCACCACATTTTCCTCGAGCCGGAAGGTCTTGATACCGACGAAATCTA
>JBEKYH010000138.1:0-10479 GCA_049511115.1 Tepidisphaeraceae bacterium
AGAATCTGCGCCTCGGCCAGAATTGCCCGCGCGATGCTCAATCGCTGCTTCTGCCCGCCCGATAATTTAAACCCGCGCTCCCCCACGATCGTGTGATACCCTTCCGGCAGTTCCATAATAAAATCGTGCGCGTTGGCCCGGCGCGCCGCCTCGATGATCTGCCCCTCGGTTGCCCCGCGCCGGCCATAGGCGATGTTCTGCCCAATCGATCCGTCAAACAAAAACACATCCTGCGGCACCACCGCCAGCAGCCTGCGGAAACTCGCCAGTTTCAGCTTGCGAAGATCGATGCCGTTGAGAAAGACCTGCCCGCTGGTGGGATCATGAAATCGCGCCACCAGATCGGCCAGCGTCGATTTCCCCGCGCCGCTCGGGCCGACCAGGGCCACCGTTGCCCCGGCGGGGATTTGCAGCGAAATATCGCGCAATACCGGCAAGCCGGCGCGATATGCGAAGCAGACCCGCTCCAGGCGAATCTCCTCCAATGCCGCCGGCGCGTCCTGCGCGTCCGTTGCATCCGGCTTGTCCATCGGCATCGCAAACACGTCAAACACACGCTCCATCGACGCCAACGACTTTTGCGTCTGGCTGAACGCCAGAATGATTTGAAACACCGGCGGCAGCAGCAGCATGGCGTATATCTGGAACACAAACAGGTCCGCGATGCTCGCCTGATGCCGCAATACCAGCAACCCGCCGTACCAGACGACCAGAAGAATCGCCGCCGGTTGCAGCAACCCCCATCCCGCCTCCAACAACAACTCCAGCCGCGCGGCGTGCAGAATCGTGCGCAAAATCCCGTGGTGCGCCTCGGCAAACGCCGCCTGCTCGCGCTTCTCGCGCCGAAAGGCCCGCACTACGCGCACGCCGCCGAACGTCTCAATGACGCGCCCATCCACCACGGCACGCTGGGCCTGCGCCGACCGATACAGCGGCCGCACCCGCCGCAGCCAGATAAACGTGAGTGGTATCAGCGGCGGCAGCAGAATCAGCGCCGAAGCCGCCAGTCGCCACGACAGATATGCCAATATCGCAACGGTCAGAATCACTCGCACCAGCGCCACCAGCGGATCGATCAGCGCCTGCCGCACCATGCCGCTGGTCGCGTCCACATCAGTCGAAAGACGTGAGACGATCCCCCCGCCTTTCATCTCCGCCAATTCGCTCATGGGCAATTTCAGCAGACAATCCAGCAGTCGCGTGCGCAGGCGATAGACGAGTTTTGCGTTGAGTAATGTCAGTCGGTAGCTGCGGAGCGTGTCGAACACCTGCTTCAGAACCAGCAGGCCCAGCATCGCCAAACCCAGTAAATGAAGTTGCCGGTAATCGGCCGCGGTCCCCTTCGCCTTGGCGAGAACATTATTGATAACCCCCCAAAGCGCCAGCGGCCAGAGCAATTCCATCCCGGTCGTTGCCAGTGACAGCAAAAACGCCGCCACCAACGCCCACCGGTGCGGCCAGAGCCACCGCACATACTGGCTCAGATACTCCCGCCGCTTCGCTTGTGGTTTGGGTGGCTTTCCGCCCACGCGCATATAAGGGAAGTTTACTTTAAAAACTTGCCCACCGCCAAAGATATGCTTCTGGATAAAGAACGGAAGAAAAACTTTTCACCGCGAAGACGCGAAGGACGCGAAGAAAATCAGAAATGCTCGTTAACCGCAGAGGCGCCGAGGACGCAGAGAATGCCAAATTCAAAACTCAAATCTGAAACGGATCTCATTGAGTTCCTCTGCGAACTCTGCGCCTCTGCGGTTAATCTTGTCTTTTCTTCTTAGGGATTTCCCTTGATCTGCGTAATCGCATCGGCATACTTCGCCGCGTCATCGCCCAGCGGATTGGCGCGATTGTCGAAGAATGTCTTGTACTCCGCCACCAACGCGTCGGGCAATTCATGCTTGGTGTCGCTGTCCCAGCACTTGGACAGGTACAGCCACCGGGCCGCATAAACAGCCTGCTCGGCGCCGCGACGGTCATAGTTCTTGGCCAGGCCGTCTTCGGCGTCCAGAACTTTGGCCAGTAAGGCGCCAGTAGCCGTTACATCGGGAGCAAAACCGGATAGATCGGTCGTTAGGACCTTGTCGGCATTGGTGGCAATCACGCCGGCCGGGTCCTTCATCTTGGTGGCATCGCCGCCCGCGCCGGCAAGCGCCGTCATGGCGGTGTCTACATCACCCTTCACTTCATTGCCGCATCCGCCGTCGGTATCGACGAGGATTTGGAACATCGACGCGTGAGCCATTGCCTGATTATAGCTGGCCTTGATCTGGTCGGCAGTGTCGCCATCGCCGATGCGCTTGACCAGTTCGTTCATCGCATCACGGGCGCACACGATCTGGCCCGCCGCCCAAAGCTGGGTGGTGTATTGGTCGCTTCGCTTGTCGGTCCAGTGCTTGGGTTCCCAGGAGGCATATTCATTCAACTCAAACGCCGGTTGCGGATGGCCCGCGTCCACCATCTTGGCGTCAATCGCCAGGTGGCAGCTTGCGCAATTCTCAGCCCGCAATCCGACCACGCGGACGTCCCAGAAGCCGTCGACCTTGGCCTGCGCCTTGGGATCAAAGCTGTCAGCGTCACGGCGCTTCTGGGCCCAGCCCTTGTTCTTGTGAGGGGAGCCGTCCGAACCGCTCCACAATTCCGCCGGTCCGTGGCAGGCGTCGCACGTCACGCCTTCTTCAGGCTTGAAGTCCGGCCCGCGCAGTTCCGCGGGGACATTCAGCGAATGGCAAGATAGGCACTTGGTGCTGGTGGCTGCGTCGCCATAACCGCCCTTGGTGGCAATCGCCTTGGATTGATCGGATTGGAGAGTTGTGAATGAGGTGTGGTGCTTATCGGCGCCTGACCAGACGGAATACTCCGTCCCCTGCTTGGCGCCGCTCGGGTCGGCGGGGTCGCCGTGACAGGATTTACAGGATGTCGAGCCGAGGAACTTATGCCCCAGCGCGATCAACTCGGCGATCTTCTTATTATCGCCACCCTGATCGTCGGCCGCCTTGACGGTCGGCCCCAGATCAATGGCTAATATAATAATTGCCGCGGAAATGAGGAGGAAAAGTCCCTTGCGCCCGAGTCCAGCCGATGCGTTCCCTTGCATAGCCAACCCTTTCCCGGAAATCGAATATGTCCCAC
Organism: Tepidisphaeraceae bacterium; assembly: GCA_049511115.1. Taxonomy (GTDB): domain Bacteria; phylum Planctomycetota; class Phycisphaerae; order Tepidisphaerales; family Tepidisphaeraceae; genus JBEKYH01. The sequence goes on from JBEKYH010000138.1 coordinate 3,130, forward strand.
CGTTCCCATTCGCCGCCCACGACAAATCGCTTCGCGGCAGACACGGTCCGATAGAAAACCTCACCCTTCCACCGTGCCGCCCATAGGTTACGCCGCCAACGCGACTTGTCAACCATCGGATTTTTCATCCACCGGCCTTTTTCCGTTTATCGGAGAAAAGAGCGCGTAACGCAAAAAATAAAGTACGGCGCAACAGGAATCGACAGCAATTGAAAGGGGGAGAAGAGGAGAGTGGGTTTCAAGTCAGGACAAGAACCGGGACGCAGCTAGTTTTTTTGACATCGACTCTCGACTTTCGCCTTTCGTCCCCAATCGCTGGAATATTTCAGACATTTATATAGAGGCGCATCCCGCGTCCTATTACCTTAAACCCCTTAATCCCTTGGCCCCTCCTAATCCTTTTGCCCACGCCCGCTGAATTTTCCACGCATGTAGATAGAGGCGCAGTATATGTCCCATCCACCCCTCCGTACCGATGGTCACCCGCGTCTCGAGGCAATCCCGCCCGTTGGCGTCAGCGATCCCGCCCTGCATTTCGCATGGCGAATTTCGCCCCCGACCGTCCCCCCGGATTGAAGCTTGTCTGACTGTCTCTATCGACGGCTTGCCAAAACAAGGAATCGCGTGGCCCCACGACTCGCCAGGCGAGCCGCCCGCTTTTCCCCAGCATTGCAGCGGCGCGGCGGACCCCGCCGCTCCATTACTTGAACGATCGTGTGTGCACGATCCTCATTCCGGCCCAGGGGACTTTCGCCCCGCGCGCTCTCGCTCGAACCGCCAGGCGACAACCACACACACCGTGCAAAAGGAGTTATAACAACCATTCGCACTTGGCGCCCTGTTCCCGGTCAGTGCGATAACAGAAGACCCAACCAATCCGAAATCCATCGAACCGCCAAGACTCCGAGACACCAAGAAATTCAAAATAAAAGGATTCACCACCCGCTCGGCTGCGCCTCGCTAGAGGACATAGAGGACGCAGAGGAAAACCAGGATCAAATTCAATCTGAATTCTGATTTACCTCTGTGTCCTCTGAGTCCTCTGTGGTGAATCCTATCTTTGCATTTCTTCGCGTTCTTCGCGTCTTCGCGGTGAAAAATCTGGGTTTTCTTTTAGATGGAAGCCATAATCTTCAAGGCGGTCTGTCGATTCATCGGTCCCAGCAGATCGTGCCGGTCGGTCGTTTGGAAGCGGCACACATCGCGGTAATGGCAATGCGAGCAGGGGGTTTGCGTGCCCAGCTTGTACGGCAGGACATCGATTTTTCCACCCACGATTTCATCGGCGAGGCGGGCCAGTATGCGGCGGGCATGGTTGAGCAGGCCGTTGAATTCCGCAGGCGCGGCGACGTCGGTTCGTGAGCGCATTCCAAACTCGGATTCCTTGCTGACATACAACGCCAGCACATCGGAGTAGCGGCTGGGCTGCATGCCGGAGTCCATGTCCGGGGCGAATTGCTCGTTGATGATGCCGCGCGGTTTGAACTGCAATACGAAGCGCGGGTCATCCGGTTGGATCGCGTCATGTGGTTTCTTATCTTGCGCGTCGCGCCGAATGGGAACCGTAAGCGCGGCGGCGGGGCGCGATGGGGTTTTATGCGGCGCTTGCGACCAGGCGAGCAGATGAACCGCCTGGGTGAGGCGAAGGCCGTGATAAACCTCGGCCAGGGCAAGGGCGCCGGCACGCATCCGGTAATCGTAGATGATGGCCGCCCGGCCGTCGGGGGGGAGATCGACCCGGTCAATTTCGCCGCTGAACAGGACGCGATTTCCAGCGGGAGTGTTTATTTCCAGTGGCGGCAGTCTGCCAGAATCGCCAAAACGCACGGCCGCGTCGGCGGGGCGGAATTCGCTGCGCTGCGAAGCGGCCTTTTGCGCGGCGACGATTTGCGTGAGGGCGCTTTCGATCCGGTCGATGAGATGCCGGTCGCGCGCCGACGGCGGCGATGCGCCGGTCTGTTCGGCGGCGGTCGCAACTGCGAGCTGATGCAGGAAGTGGCGCAGTTGATTCGGATTCATCGCGCACCAGTCAGTTTGCCGCGCCAGCAGCTTGTGAAGCAAACGGCTCATCGCGTGGCGGCAGGCGTGGGCGATTTGCTGGGCATCGCTCGACGCGGCGGCGCGCGGGGAAAGCTGCAAGCCATATCGGGCGAAATGCTGAAAAGGGCAGGCGCGGAAAACTTCAAGCTGGTGGGCGCTAGTGCGCAGCGGAATGGGGAATAGCTGGGCGGCCGTGGTTCGCGAAAGTTTCGCGTCGTTGTTGTATTTGAGAGCGGGCCAAGCCAGGCGGCGCAGGCGATAAATGTCGTCGGAGCGCGCGGCGCGCTCTGCCAACCATTGATACAGTGCAGGCCAAGCCGTTTCGCCGTCGGAAGTTTTGTGTTGTCCCCTCTCCATGTACTCAGGGAGAGGGTTAGGGTGAGGGTCGCCTTTCGCTTTGCCGACGCCATCCGCACTGTCCGAAGAACCCTCACCCCGGCCCTCTCCCTGAGTACATGGAGAGGGAGAATTCGGCACGAGTGCGGGCGATCGCGCCCAGCGCATCAGGCCGCTGAGAAGCTGGCGGGGAGTGGAAATGCCGGCGGGGTTAGAGGAATCGCTTTTTTCGGCGAGGCGCTCGATCTGGATGCCAAGGCGGGTTTGCAGTTTGCGCCACAGCGAACCCGGCGCGAGCTTTCGGCCTGAGTCGTCGGCGGCGGGGCGCATCGCGATGAGGAGATGCGAGGGACGCGTGAATGCAAAGTAGCCGAGAAACTCTTCGTTGAGCGCTTGCCGCCGCGTGTCGGGTTCGAGATTGGCCACTCCGGCAAGAGCATCTCGATCCGCGTCGCTGAAGATCGGTTGCGGCGGCGGCGACAGGGGAAATTGGCCGTTGCTCAGGCCGAGGATAATGGCGACTTTCACGGCCGGCGGGCGCGTGCGGTCGATCTGGCCGACGAGAAGCTGATCGACTGTAGGCGGCGCGATGGCGAGATCAAAAGTCTCCAAGGCGGCGTCCAATGTGGCCTGGAAATCGGCGAGGGTGAGCCGTTCGTCGCCGAGCAAATCGAGAAGTTGTCGAAATAATGCGAGCAGTTCCGACCAGACCTGCTGGTGTTCCTGAGCCTGCTGATGCGACGCGCTCGCCTTCGCGTCAGCGATCCAGCGGGCGTGGGTCTGGCGAATGCCGCATCGTTCAAACAGGGAGAAGAGCGAGTCGCAGATCTGGCGGACCGTGAGGGGGCCAAAGTTCAACGCAGTGATAAACGGGCTGAATAGCTCGCCGATGCGGCCGCGCAATTTATCCTCGGCCGAAGGGGTCGTTTCGGCGGTTGTCGCGGCGGCGATTTTTGTCCACGCGTCTCTCCGAATGTCGCGCAGGATCAGGTTATTCTCCAGCTCGTCCGCCTCGGCGGCAGTGAGGCCACAGAGGCCGGTCTTGATGAGCGTGTTCATCGCGTCGGGATGCCAGGGACTGGCGGCCGCCGAAAATGCGGCGCGAATGAATTGGATCAGGGGATGATGCGAGGCGCCGCGCCGATGATCGGTGAAAAACGGGATGCGGTGTTCAGCGAAAGCGGCGTCAAGCAGGTCCTGATATTCATCAAGCTGGCGGACCAAAAGCGTGATGTCACGATACCGATGCCCATTGGCGACAAGCTCGAGTATCCGCCGGGCGGCGGCATCGACTTCGGCCCGCTTATCCGGGGCTTCGATGAGTTCTACGCCGGCGGAAGAGGAAGAAGTTTCGGCGATGGCTGGCGACGACAACCATTGCTCGAGCCGTGTAAGGTTGCGAGTTTGAAACCGCCGGGTCTGCGCGAAAAGCAGGGGAGGATCAATCTTGATTCGATCTTGCACAAATGCATGGTAGAGCTTGCGATATTCCGTCTCCTGCGAATGGAACAGCCCAAGTTCGTCGGGTTCGTGATGAGGATTAGCCAGCAGCGTCGAGCGCGAGTCCATTGTCAGGCTGACGTGAACCGCCGGGCAAATGCGGGCCAGCGAGCAGATCAATCGGCGTTCGCGCTGGGTGAAGTGCAAATATCCGTCGATAAAAACCGTCGCGTTTTGCAGGAGGGCGCATTGATCGAACGATCTCATCGCCAATAGCAGGCGAAGGTCAGGGTCGAGGCGTTGTTGGCCGAGGAAGGCGGTGTAGTCGCCGAAGATGAGTTGCAAATCGGCGATCTTTTCGGCCAGTGTGTCGGACGCCGACGATTGCGGCAGGCGCGTGTGCAGGGTGGCGACATCAGCGCCGCCGCGTTGGAGTTCGTCGAGAGCGGAGTCGAACTCGGCGGCCAGTCCGGCATGAGAGGCGGCGGATTTGAAGAAGCGAAGCTGGCCCTGGCGCTGGCGGAGGAATCGGCCCAGCAGAATCCGCCGGCCGGTGCGAGTGACCTGCGGCGCGGATGCGGCGCCGGTTTCTTCCAGGACCTGATTGCAGAGTTGTTCAAATGACAGAACGCGCACGCGGAAGAAGCCCTGTCGGCCGCCGCCGCAGCAGAGATCGCGCTGGGTTTGAAACGTGGCCTGCCGGGGGACGAGCCAGAGGATCGCTGAGCCGAGCGGCTGGTCGCGGCAGGCGGCGAGCGTTTGCTCGCGGCACCAGTGAGTTTTTCCCGCCCCAGCGCGGCCTATGATGAACTGCGCGCTCATGGCGAATTGGTAACGGGCCGAAGAAGAATTGTCCACGACGGGAAAAGAAAGAATGTTTACCGCGAAGACGCGAAGAACGCGAAGGAATTCAAGAGAGTCATCGGATAGGATTCAAATAATATGGGAATTTACGATCGGGATTATATTCGCTCTTCGCCGCGCGGCGGATTTGGCTCGTTCAGCATGATGACGGTCACGACGTGGCTGATCATCATCAATGTCGCGGTCTTTCTGCTGGATCAGATGCTTGGGGGGAATCAGTTCCATGTTGGGCCGCTTACGGCACTTGGCTGCTTTGCCATGCCCGAAGCCGTGCAGGGGCTGCAATTCTGGCGATTCATCACGTTTCAATTCCTCCACGCCAACATATCTCACATCTTTTTTAACATGCTGAGCCTCTATTTCTTCGGGCCGATGATGGAAGCGTACCTGGGGCCGCGGCGGTATCTGGCGTATTACCTGATCTGCGGAATCGCCGGTGGAGTCAGCTTCATGCTGCTGACGTACCTGGGCATTATCGAGGGAGGGTTCCTCGTCGGCGCTTCAGCCGGGATTTTCGGCATCCTCATTGGCGCGGCGCGGGTCGCACCGGACGCTCGCGTCATGCTGATGTTTCCCCCGATCCCGATGTCATTGAAAACCATGGCCTGGGTCTTCGTCGCGATCGCGGCGTATACAGTCTTCACGTCGGGATACAATGCCGGCGGCGAGGCGGCGCATCTCGGCGGGGCCGTGGTGGGGTTCCTGCTCATCCGCAATGAACGTCTGCTCGATTTCGTCTACCTCCGCCGCCCGCGCATGTCGTTCGGCGGGCGCAGGGCACAATACAAGGATTGGAGCAAGGATTACGATCGGTAAGCACGAAAAAGCAGATCAACCGCAGAGGACGCAGAGAAGAAAGACAAATCAAAGTCGATTGGAGTTCTGATGAGATCTGATTTGCCTCTGCGTCCTCCGCAATGCAAACGCCTTTTATCTTGTTTTTCTGGCAAGATAAGCCTTATGCGGCAAGCTTCGTAACATCGGCGTCACGTAGGATCAAGGCCGCAGTCATGGTCTGGCGGCCGTCGCCTGTGACCCGGTAGTAGCGCGTGCCGCTCACCTTGTGGATCAGGCCGTGGGCACGCAGCAGGCGCAGCAGCCGCGTCGTGCGGCCCGATTGCCGGCGCAATTCCCGCTCCTCAAGCGGCCCAGGCGCGCGGCAGGTCTGGCTTGCCCACAGGCATTGGCGCAGCTCTCGATTCGTAAACCCTTGCAGCAGGAACTCTCCGCTCAGCACCGCCTTAAACACCCGTGCCTCCTCCCGGCTCACTGGACGCAACGCCCGATACGGCCGTTCCTCTTTCACCACTCGGCGGCTCACCGCGTCCAACAGCGCAGACGCCGGCGCCGGCACATTCACCACTCCAAGCGCCTCCAGATAGCGCTCATTGGCGGCGCGACTCACTTCCACGCGCCGATCCAGGTCCGCCAACCCAAAACGCATCGGTATCCACCGCATGCGACGAACGCCCTTCCACACCGTCATCCGGCGGACCTTAAAACGTCTCACATTGTTGATCGTCGTCTCCACCCGCAGAACCGATCCCTCCTTGTCGTACATCTTGATCGAGTTCTCCTCCACCCAATGCTTTATGCGCACCCCCTCCTCGCGCTCACGAACGTTGGCGATGACTTCTCCGTTAAACAGGCGGTTGGTCCGCCTCCCCAAAAACCGCAGCACGTCGCGGCAACTAAATCGTTTGATCGCGTGGTCCAGCAGCGCCGGATAAACCCGCCGCAGCGCCGCGGCGTCTTTGAACATCACGTCGGTGGCATACTCGCTTTCGCGGATGCTCCAGTAGTACCCGTGCAGCTTCAGCTCCCGCGGCAGCGGATTGATCCGCCGCGCCAGCACGCCCAGCAGCCGGTCCCACTTGCGGTTTTCCAACTCCTCCATCATGCGCTGCGCACGCCGCAGATTGTCGATCCGCGTAAAACAATTCCCCCGCTGCTCAAACCCAATCCCCGCGGCCTTCATGCGGCGCCCCAGGTACTCGCGTCCGTTGACACAAACCTGTATCCCAAACGGCAGCCACGTCGCCAGCCGCACGTGCATCAGCCCAAACTCCCGATCCAGATAATAGAAGTAAAGGTGCAGGCATTTGCGTTCCTGGGACAGGAACCGGAATTGCCCGCGCTCGTCGCGGCGGATGGAAAAACTCATGCACGGCTCGACACAGCGCAGCACGCAGACCAGTCCCTCCTCGATCCCATCGCGCTGGGCGATCATCCGGGCCACCTCCTCCTTGGATTGGCTGCTGCTGTAAAGATATTGAAAGGGACGGCCCGCCGTTTTGGCCAGGGCTTGAGCATGGTTCTTCAACCGTTCCGACAGACTTTCGGCAAAGGCTCCGAAGTCTTTGTACTTCACACCCGCGGCTCCGAGAAATCGATCCAGGCCTTGGGAGTAACTGATGGATCGGAGCGTTCCGCGAAAGAGAAGGCGATCAAATCCGTGCAGCACCCCGATGACATCTTCCGCATGACGCTGTACAAATGTTTCCATGGCGTTGCTCCTGTGGGACGGTCAGTGATTCGCAACACGTACCGTAACCCAAAGGGCAACGCCTTTCATCGTTTTGGTTGCGGCCACGCGACGCGCGCCCGCGCCAGGTCCTCTGCGCCTCTAGGTCGCTACTGCGACCGGGCGGTGAATATTCTGTCTTATGC
>JBEKYH010000139.1:0-10417 GCA_049511115.1 Tepidisphaeraceae bacterium
AAGGATGTGGATATCAATAAGGTCAATGAGCTCTTCCTGCTGACGCGGCCGGCCCATTTGCAGAAGATTCTCGGCAAGAAGATGGACGGGGATATCCGCCGGGCAGCGCGCGCGGATTTCATCAGGACGCGGTTGAATTGAGATAGGACTGCGGGGAACAGCGCAGAATTCGCTTGCCTAATGCGCTGCGGCTGCAATCGGCGCCCGGGGCGCTTCCTGAATCAGATTTTTCGCATAGGCCGGAATGCGCCGGAACGCGACGTGGAATTCGTCGTTGGTGGAGATGACGTTCAGCCCCAGCGGACGCAGGACCGCGTCCAAAGCGGCGTGCGTGTACAGGGATACGTGTCCGTTGCGGGGGGCGAGATACCACCAGTTGGACCCCAGGTCGGACACCTCCGGCGGCTGCAATAATGTCGAGAACAGGAGCAGCGATTCGTCGGCCATGAGCGACGCGAGATCGCCGAATAGCCTGACCGGGTCGTGGGCGTGCTCGACGACTTCATAGCACAGAACGCAATCAAAGCGACGGTCGGGGCGGCGGGAAAACTGCGGATTGAAGGGATCGTAGGTGGTCACGTCACAGAACCCCTCGCGGCGCAGCTCCGCCGCAAGCCGGCCGGTGCCGCCGCCATAGTCGAGGATGCTGATGGAGCGATGATCGCGGAAGCATTCGGCGATGGCGCGGGCGTTTCGTTTGGGGCGCACTTCCAGGTAATCGCCGTCCACGTCGGCGTAGGCGGGATTGTAAATGTGCTCAAGAAAATCCTGCTGGGAGAAATGATCGAAGGCCACCGTAAAAACGAACGCGCACGCGTCGCAACGATGGTAATAAACCGGAATCCCCGCATACGGCAGGCGCTGGGGGCGTGCCGCCGCGCAGCAACTCTTATTGAAATCCGTGACCGCAAAAATTCTCGATAGACCGCCACAGCATTTGCACAACACCGTCGGCGCACACACAACCGGCGGCAAAGTGGTGCCACCGCCCGGCATGGAAAGCAGTTTAATAAAGCTTGCGGCCTTTTGGCAATAGAAATCTTTCGTGGCGGGGAAAAAAAGATCCTTCACCGCCCGCGAGGTACTCCTCGCGGGCGGTGCGATCGTCTTGTTGAACTTCCAGATATCTCGCCTGACGCCTCGGCCCTGGGAGCGGCGGCGGTTACAATTGGGGCCGGTTCATGTTTCGCCGCCTTCGGCAACTTCGCATTTCGCTTGCGGCCAAGTGCCAGATTTTGTTTGGCGCGGCAGTGGTGATGATCATCGGGGCGGCCCTGTTCGTTCCCTGGCACCGCATGGACGATCTGATGAATCAGATCAATGAGCGGGCCGCGTATACGCTGGCCGAGCAGGCCAGGATCGACCATATCCTGCAGGAATCGCACGGCATGGAGGGGACCCCGGCCAATGAGCCGCCGGTATCGACGACCCAGCCGTGGACCGACTTGCTGGATTACCAGCCGCCGCGATTGGCCCCCGCGAACATGAGCGCGCCGGGCCTGAGCCGGTTTGAGGTGCGGGCCATCCGGCATTTTCTGGACGTGCCGGAATCCAATACGTTCATCCAATTTCCAGTGATCGTGGGCGGCGAGAGCCGTTACCGGTATGCGCGGCGGTTGCTGGCGCAGCATTCGTGCATGGAATGCCACGGGGGAGGCCGTGCGACCACGGCGCCGGCGTCGGGGGCGCCGGCTTTGGCGGACGCAAGTCCGGGAGCTGCGGCGATCGGCGCCGCTCTTTCGCCGACTACGCGGCCGGTCGCTTATCCGCGCGCCGCGGCGGAAGGGGATTTCCTCGGAATTGTCAGCGTGGACATCCTGTCCCAGGTGGATGAGAGCCAGATTCGCCTGAACCGGTTATTTATCTTTCTGGCCGGCCTGCTCGCGGGGAGTCTGGCGATAGCCGTGTTTTATCTCATCACCACGCGCATCATTTTGCATCCCGTGCGGGTATTGCAGGAGACGGCCGAGAAGGTGAGCCAGGGGGATTTGAACATCCGCTCCGACATCAATACCGGCGATGAGTTTCAGCAATTGGCCGAGACTTTTAACACGATGCTGGCCAATCTGAAGACCAATGCCGATCAGTTGCAGACGCTGAATCGAAACCTGGATTTGAAACTGGGTCAGCTTGCCGAGAGCAACGTGGCACTCTATGAATCCAACCGGCTCAAGAGTGAATTCCTGGCCAACGTGAGCCACGAACTGCGGACGCCGCTGAATTCGATTCTTGGTTTCGCCGAATTATTGCGCGAGACGCTCGCCTCCGCGGGCGGGGCGGCGGCGGATTCCAAGCCCTCGCGGTATCTGCAGAATATTTTGACCAGCGGGCGAAACCTGCTGGAACTCATCAACGATCTGCTCGACCTGGCCAAGATCGAAGCGGGAAAGATGGACGTGCGCAGCGAGCCGCTGAGCCTGGGAGATTTGTTTGAGGCCCTGGGCAGCGTTTTGAAGCCCTTGTGCGAGGCGAAGAGCCTGACGATTGTCGCCTCGGCGGCGGCGGACGTGCCGATCATCCAGACCGATCCGGCCAAGCTGCAGCAGATTCTGTACAACCTGCTCTCCAACGCCATCAAGTTTTCGCCGCGCGGCGGGCGCGTGGAACTGGCCGCGACGCGCGAAGACGAGGGGTCGGTGCGAATAACCGTTGTCGACCAAGGCCCGGGAATTGAGGCGGAAAAGCAGGCCATGATCTTCGAGAAATTCCGCCAGGTGGACGCGGCGCTGACGCGCGAGCATGGAGGCACCGGGCTGGGATTGTCGATCGCCAAGGAATTGACCGGCTTGCTCGGCGGCACCATCGGCGTGCGCAGTATGGTCGGCCAGGGAGCGGCGTTCTGGGTGATTTTGCCGCTGAATATTCAGGCCGGGAGCAAGGATGTGAGGGCGAGGCTGGAGTTGACGTGAGGTGTGAAGGTGTGAAGGTTCCAACGGCGCAGCGTGGGCATTGCCCACCGATGACGGAAGAGGTGGGCGATGCCACCCTACATACTGCAACCGCCCCAGCGGGGCGGAGGTTTGTAGCCACGGGTGTAGCGAAGCGTAACCCGTGGAGACCGACGAATGAGCGCGCCGGCCCCGACAGGGGCCGAGGAAATAGACTCAAAGACGTGGGTCCGCGAAGCGCAAAAAGCTTCCCTCGCCCGCGCCGGGGCGAGCAATGGCGTATCCGTTTCCACGAGTTTCGCTGCGCTCCACTCGTGGCTACAGTCCTTTGCCCCGCCGGGGCAAAAGACTAATCTCGCAATTATCCGCGCAGGCGCAGAAGGTCGGCCCTCGCGCGTTCCTTTTGGATTCCCCCACAGGCCGTTATCATTCGCACCTCGTCACTGGTCTAACGCGGAGCAGAAATGGCCATCACGATCCGCCCGATCCATCGCGTCCTTGTCGCCTTAATGATGTGCTTATTATTGCATATTGGCGCCGGCCGGGCCGTTGCCGCGGATGCATCGTTGCAGATCATCCATGCCCCCGTGCCGGGCGGGTTTGACTTGGCCGGCTCGTCGTCCGCCGCCAATGTCTTCGTCGATTCCGGCGATTTCAAACTGGCGAACATCGCCGGCGGGCTTTTGTGCGACGACGTTGAGCGCGTGACGGGCATCAAACCTTCCCTCGCGCACGATGCCGCAAAGCTTTCCTCGCGGGCCGTTCTCATCGGCACGCTCGGCCATTCGCCCCTCATCGATCAGCTTGCCGCGTCGGGGAAAATCGACGCCCGTTCGGTAACAGGCAAATGGGAAACCTATTTGATTCAAATCGTCGATCATCCGCTTCCCAACGTCGCGTCGGCGCTGGTCATTGCCGGCAGCGACCGGCGCGGGACGGCGTATGGGGTATTTGATCTCTCCCAGGCAATTGGCGTCTCCCCCTGGTACTGGTGGGCGGACGTAACCCCGGTGCATCAGGATACGCTGGTGGTGCAAAACGCGCTGGTCGAGCAGGGGCCGCCGTCGGTGAAATACCGCGGCATTTTCATCAACGACGAGGATTGGGGCCTGGAGCCGTGGGCCGCGAAAACGTTTGAGCCGGAGGTGGGAAACATCGGGCCCAAGACGTATACAAAGGTGTTCGAGCTGATCCTGCGCCTGCGCGGCAATTTCCTCTGGCCGGCCATGCACCCGGTTTCCACGGAATTCGGCCGCATCCCGGCGAATATCAACCTGGCCGACGATTGGGGCATTGTCATGGGCGCGAGCCACACCGAGGCGATGAACCGCAACAACGTCCTCTGGCCGCAGGAGGGGACGGGCGAATGGCGCTACGACACCAACCGGACCAATGTGCTGGCGTATTGGGAGCAATGGGCCAAATTGCGCGGGCCGTATGAAGCGGTCTGGACGGAGGGCATCCGCGGCGTGCACGATTCGGCCATGAACGGCCCGAAGGACATGCCGTCGAGGGTCAAAATCGTCGAGACGGCCATCGCCGATCAGCGCGATCTGCTGCGGAAATACGTCAACGCCGACGTAACCAAGGTGCCGCAGCTTTTCGCGCCGTATAAGGAAGTGCTGGCGATCTATCAGGCCGGCCTCAAAGTGCCGGATGACGTGACGCTGCTCTGGACGGACGACAATTATGGCTACATCCGCCAGCTTTCCACGCCCGCCGAGCAACAGCGCGCCGGGGCCAGCGGGATTTATTATCACATCAGCTACCTCGGCCACCCGCGCTCATACGTGTGGCTGAACACTACGCCGCCCGCGCTGATCTGGGAGGAGATGACCAAAGCCTACGACTACGGCGCCAACCGCGTCTGGGTCCTCAACGTCGGCGACATCAAGCCCGGCGAGATCGGCATGGAATTCTGGATGCGCCTGGGATGGAGCATTCACGCGTATGACCGGCAGAACATTCCCGATTTTCTCAACGATTGGGCGACGCGGGATTTCGGCCCGGCCGAAGCGCCGGCGATCGCCAAGGTGATGGCAACCTATTACCGGCTGGGGTTTGCTCAGAAGCCCGAGGCGATGGACACCATGTCGTTCAACCGCGACGAAGCCATTCAGCGTCTCAAGGAATATGACGCGGTCGCTACCGAGGCGCAGGCCATCAACGATCGGCTGCCGCGGGATAAGCGCGACGCCTTTTTTGAACTGGTGCTTTACCCGGTGCAAATCTGCGACTGGGTGAATCACGCATATCTCGCGCCGGATCGCACAGAGGCGCTGAAAAACATCTCCGATGCCACGGACAAATACAACACGGCAATTGCCGGTGGAAAATGGCATGAAATGATGACCGAGAAGGGAACGACCAGCACAACATGGGGCTACCAATGGCCGACAGCCAGCCGCCCGCCTCTTGACGCCGCCGCGCCCGAGGGCGAATGCTTCTCAGTCCTCGCCGAGCACTCCACGCGCAAGATCGCCCGCAACGGGGCCCAGTGGCAAAGCATCACCGGCCTGGGCCGCATCGGCGATTCGATGGCGGTTTTTCCGACGACCACGCCGAGTGTTGCGGATGCCGCTCAGCTCGCCACGCAATCGCCGGAGATGGATTATGACTTCACGGCCACCGCGGCGGGGGACGTGCAATTGACGGTTTACGCAATCCCCACGCACCGAATCGATCCCGGGCGCGGACTTCGCTACGCGGCGGCAATCGACGACGAGACGCCGACCATCGAGGGCTTCGATCAGGAGGCCGGCGACACGAATCGCGCCTGGTCGGCGAATGTGATTCACAACGCCGCCATTACCACGACAACACATACGATCTCCGCGGTGGGTAAGCACACGCTGAAGATCTTCATGGTCGATCCCGGCGTGGTATTGGAGAAGTTCGTCATCAGCTCCGCCCCCCTGCCGCCGTCGGATTTGGGTCCGCCGGAGACGGCGGCGCGATGAAAGCTGATAATGAACCGCGGAGGCGGAAGATTTTTGTAGGGTGGGCATCGCCCACCTTTGTGGCAAGCGGTGGGCGATGCCCACCCTACATGGTGACGAACAAGTTGCGGAGGCGGAGAATTCAAGGGCTGGAGCAAAGCATGAATGATCTGTTTCGATTGGACAACCAAATCGCCGTCGTGACCGGCGGCGGCACCGGGCTTGGCCTGGCGATTGCGCGGCGGATGGCCGATGCGGGGGCGCGCGTCGTTCTGGTTGGGCGGCGTCGCGAGCCTCTCGCTGAAGCCGCCAAATCGATTGGCCCGTCGGCGCAGATAGTTGAGCACGATGTGAGCGACGTCGCCGCCGCGGGCGGTCTCATCGCCAGCGCCACGAAATTGATGGGGGCGCCGCCGACAATTCTCGTGAACAATGCCGGCATTCACCTGAAAAAATGGGCCGTCGATACCACCGAAACGGAATTCATGGCCGTTTTGCAGACGCACGTGTTAGGCTCCTTCGCTCTCACGCGCGCGCTCGCGCCGGGGATGATCGAGCGAAAAAGCGGCTCGATTATTTTCATCGCCTCGATGGCCTCCCTCTTCGGCATCCCGCAGGTCGTCGCCTATTCGGCGGCCAAGAGCGCTTACCTGGGAATGGTGCGGACACTCGCCACGGAGATTTCGCCGCATGGGGTGCGCGTTAATGCCATCGCTCCGGGCTGGATCGATAGTGATATGCTGCGCGGCGCGTTTAAGGGAGACCCCGACCGCGCGCGGCGAATCCTGGAGCGCACGCCAATGCGCAAGCTCGGGGAGCCGGACGATATTGGCCATGCGGCGGTTTATCTCAGTTCGCCGGCCGCGAAGTTCGTTACCGGGGCGGTGTTGGCCGTTGATGGGGGAATCAGCATCGGGTTTTAGAATTCGATGCGCGTTTGAGTTAATCAATCACAGATGAAAATCCGCACATGAAAATTACCGACATCCGGGCCACGACCGTCACCGTTCCGCTGGAAGCGCCGCTGCGCCATGCCAATGGCTGCCACTGGGGGCGGTTCGTGCGGACGATCGTCGAGGTCGAAACTGACAACGGCCTTGTCGGCCTGGGCGAAATGGGCGGCGGCGGCGAATCGGCGCAGCGGGCGACTGTCTCGCTCAAGGATTATCTCCTCGGCCACGACCCGGCGAACCTGGAGGAGATGCGCTTTCGCATCGCCAATCCCACGGCGTCGCTTTACAACAATCGCACGCAGCTTCTGGCCGGGATTGAATTCGCCTGTCTCGATCTCCTCGGCCAGCAATTTAATTGCCCCGTGCATGATCTCCTGGGCGGAAAGCTGCGCGATCGCGTTCCCTTCGCGTCGTATCTTTTCTTTCGCTATCCCAACAGCAGTGGCGGCGGCGAAGTGCGCACGATGGAGCAACTCCTCGCCCATGCTGCGGAGCTCAAACGCCGCTTTGGTTTCACGACCCACAAGCTGAAAGCCGGCGTGTTTCATCCCGATGTCGAACTGCAATACTTCCGCGCCCTGGCCAAAAGCGTCGGCAGCGATCATGTCCGCATCGACCCCAACGGCGTCTGGTCGGTCGAGCAGGCCATTCGGTTTGGGCAGGCGATTGAAGATTTGAACAACGATTATTTCGAGGACCCCGCATACGGCCTGCACGCGCTGCGGCGCGTGCGCGAGTTTGTGCGCATCCCAACCGCCACCAACACGGTGGTCGTCAATTTTGAGCAGTTGTCCGCCAATGTGTTGAACACGGCGGCCGACGTGATCCTGCTGGACACGACCTTCTGGGGCGGCATCCGGCCCTGCGTCAAAGCCGCCGGCGTGTGCGAGACTTTCCAGCTTGGCGTGGCCGTTCACTCCTCAGGTGAATTGGGTATCCAACTGGCCACGATGCTGCACCTGGGGGCGGTGATCCCCAATCTTTCTTTCGCGGCGGATGCTCACTATCACCATCTCACCGACGACATTATCCAGGGCGGCCTGATACCCTATCACGGCGGCGCGATTGCCGTGCCGACGGGTCCGGGATTAGGCGTGAAACTCGATCGCGAGAAAGTGCGCAAGTACGCGGAACTTTACGATCGTCTGGGGAATTACCCGTACGACCGCGATCCGCTGCGGCCGGATTGGTCGCCGATTTTGCCGAATGACCGGTGGGCGGATCCGAATGATGCGCGGACGCCAACCATGTCCATCTAACGACCCATGCCTATTGTAGTGCAGCACACGGCAATAACTGCGCTATTCGACCGTTGGGGATTCCGGTATTCCCTGATGCTCTATGCGGCCTCGCGTGCTAGAATCGTGCCTTAGAAGAAAGTAACGCCTTAATGCCATACATACATCCTACGGCCATTGTTGACGCCGACAGCGAACTGGCCGACGACGTGAAAATCGGCGCGTACTGCATCATCAAAGGGGGCGTTCGGATCGGGCCGGGAACGGTTGTCGAGGAACATTCGCACATTCACGGCCGCGCGATTCTGGGCAGCGGCTGCCGCATCGGGCCGGCCGCTTACGTCGGCATGGCGCCGCAGGACACCAAGTACAAAGGCACGCCAACCTGGTTGATCGTGGGCAACGAAGTCATCATCCGCGAAACCGCCAGCGTGCACCGCTCGACTGATCCCGGCGAAGACCACGCCACGCGCATCGGCGACCGCTGCTTCATCATGGCGTCGGCCCACGTCGGCCACAATTCGGTCGTGGAAAACGACGTCATCCTCGCCAACGGCGTGCTGCTGGCGGGCCACACCTTCATCGGCGAGCGCGCGTTTCTGGGCGGCGGCTTTACCTTTCACCAGTTCTGCCGCATCGGGCGGCTCGCGGTCATCGCCGGAAATGAAGCCCTCAGCCAGGATGTCCCGCCGTTTGCGGCCGTGCGATATCGTCACCTGAAGGGTTACAACGCCGTCGGCTGCCGGCGCGCGGGACTGTCAGCCGAAACGCTCTCGGCGATACGCGCGGTTTATCGCTGTTTCCGAGTCAATCGCACCATGCCAAATGCCATCCAGGCCGTGCGCGAGCAGGTGCCGCAGTTGCCCGAGGTGCGGGAGATTCTGGATTTCATCTCCACCAGCAAGCGCGGCGTCGTGCCGACGGTTTCGCCGCAGCGATTGCGCACACCGACGGAAGATGCGGCGGAGGATTAAGCCCCCTCTTGCATTTCCGTCTTCTCCGCCTGCTCAATCTCCACATCCTCGCCGATATCGCTCTGGCGAACCACGATCTTCTTCTGCCTCACCAGTTCCAGCAGCGCCAAAAACACGCCGATCATTTCGCTGCGGTTTTTGCGGCCGATGATCAGGCCGCTCAGGGTCAGGCGCTTCTGGCGGCGCAGCAGGTCTTCGATGTCGGCCGCGTGCAGATCAATCGGCGTGTCATCATAGACGACCTCATGGATGTTCTTGGGGCGGGTGCCGATCTCCGAGAGCAAGCGCGTGAACGCCGCCAATAGGTCCCAGACCTGCACCTCATCCAGGTCAACCGGCGGCGGTTCGTCGGCCTTCAATTGCTCCCACGCCGGTGAGCGCGCAAAGCGGCTTTGCGTTTCCTGCCGCCGGTTCTCCAGCAGCATGGCGGCGTCCTTGAACCGCTTGTATTCCAGCAATTGCTGAATCAATTCACGCCGCGGATCAGCCAATTCGGCGGCGGCGCTTTGATTGGCCGGATCAACCGGCGGCTTGGGCAGGAGCGTGGCCGACTTGATCTCCATCAGCGTGGCGGCCATGACTAAAAATTCGCCGGCGACGTTGACATCCAGGCCATGCTTGTCGTGCAGCTCGGTCAGGTTGCGGACATAGCCCATGTAGCTCTCGGTGATGCGCGCGATGGGAATGTCGTAAATGTCCAGCTCGTCCCGCTTGATGAGATAAAGCAGCAGGTCCAGCGGCCCGTTGTAAACGTCAAGCTCAACGCGGTAATCCATGAGGGAAGGATTGTAGATCGCCGGCGGGGGAATCGGTAGAGGTGGTGGCGACATGAAAGCCGACAAGGCATCGAGCACTTCAGAACACTTTGGAACGGAACACTTTGGAACAGATCCGAACACTTTTCGCGGTGTTATATGGATAAGCCTGCATGTGACGGCGGAATTATTGCGGTTTGGGTTGGTGGACAACACGTATAATCAGTGTGTGGCGCGCCGGGATCGCTAGGAATGGAATACTTTCGGGAATGTGTTTGCTGCGGTCGGGATGGCGTGGTATAAAATTATTTGCGATGGTGGACGGCGTTGGCCATTCGCCTCCCTCCCGCCTGGCTGCGTGACTGGTTTGCGGCGTTCATGGACGGAAATGAGGTGAAGAGTATGCGTATTTCACCGGGATTCGTGGCGGCGGTCGTCTGGGCGCTGGCGATGGCGGTGGCGGCCAGGGCGGATGTTTTTAATCTCCCCGCTGGGGAAACTAGCTTGCAGTTTGTCACCGTGGGCGATCCCGGCAATGCGCCGGATAGCAATGGGCTGGGATCGGTCGCGTATACTTACAGTATCGGTACTTACGATATCACGTCGGCCCAATATTGTGCCATGCTGAACGCGGTGGCAGCGACGGACCCGTACGGGCTTTACAACCTAA
>JBEKYH010000140.1:0-10384 GCA_049511115.1 Tepidisphaeraceae bacterium
AGGGATCGGCCTGGATGCTCAAGATCATGAACCGCATCGTCGACGGCGGCGGCCGCGCCAAAGACCTCGACATGCTCATGGAACTGGAAAAAACCATGGGCCTCATGCCCGGCACCACCATCTGCGGCCTAGCCGACGGCACCTCCTGGGCCACGCGAACCTTCATCAACAAATACTACGACGAATTCGCCGCCCGCTGCCCTGAACAACCCGTCACCCCCGTAACCATCCGCCGCGGCACGCTGAACGTGGTGACGCCGATGGGGAGCAATACGCGATAGCATGGCGCCGCCGAAGCGAAAGCCCAACATGACACTGCTCGATTCATTTCCGCATGGGTCAAAGGGACGAACGCGCCGAAATGGACTTCCACCCGCGCCTCGTAGCGATGCCGATCTAAATGAGCTGTGGAAACTGGCGGAACGTCTTGACGGCCGGCCCTTGCCCGGGGTGCGCGCCGGCGAGGAAGAATTCGAAGCCTGGACGGATCAGACCTTCCATGCCGAATGGATTGACGGGGAGGTTATTCTCTTGTCGCCGTCTAACATCCCGCACATCAAATTAAATGTCTGGCTATGCCGCTTGATCGAAGAGATCGCCGAATCCGGCGACGGCGGCACGACGCTGTTTGAGCCGCAAGTCCGCCTGGCCCGCGTGAAGCAGCGCCGAAATCCCGACGTCGTCTACGTCGCACCCGCGCACGAAAGCATCATCAAGGAGACGCACATCGACGGCGCTCCTGACCTGGTCATGGAGATCGTCTCTCCCGACAGTCAGTCGCGCGACTGGCGCGAAAAGTACGCCGCGTACGAACAGGGCGGCGTCCGCGAGTATTGGGTGATTGATACGCAATCCCGCCGCGTCGAGGCGTACACTCTGAGCCGCGCCGGGAAATTTAATCTTATCCCCGAGAACGAAGGCGTGATTCAGTCGAAAGTTCTACGGAAGCTCTGTTTGCAACCGCAGTGGCTGTGGAAATCGCCTCTGCCCAGGATTGCCGAAGTCGCCAAAGAGCTCGGCCTGCGCCGCTGATATCCGGCGGCGCCTCACGACTCAGGAATTGTTTCCCCCTTCATCCATCCCACAAACATCTTCGGCGGCAGCGCCCCCACGATCGCGCGCACAACATTTCCCTTGTTATCCAAAACAACAAACAACGGTATTGCCTTATCTGCCTCATACTCCTTCACCAAATCCGCATTCGCCGGATCATCCACATCCAGCTTCACCGCGATATACGGGCTCAATTCCGCCGCCACGTCCCGGTCGGCCCATGTCGTCGTCTTCAGCGATTGGCATGGCCCGCACCATGTCGCCGTGAAGTACAGAAACAGCGGCTTCCCCGTCTGTTTCGCTTCCGTTTCTGCAAATGAATAATTATCCCACCAGGGGATGATTTCCTTGGGCTGCATCGCGCGCCCCACGCCGATGTAAGCCGCCGTCGCGACGACCGCGATGAACACCAGCAGAAAACGTTTGCGCAAACTCTTGACCATCGGGCCTCGGTATCAATCCGTCGTCAATCTCATCTTAGGCTGACCCTTCGGCATAAACCCCGCCAAAACCACGATCGCCACTCCCGGCACAAGCCACACCATTTGCCGCTCAATGTACGCCAGCCAATACATCGGCATCGCCACGATCACTGCGGCCAGCCAGGTCGACAATCGCCCCCGTCCAAAAATGCAAATCCACACATACGCCGGAAAAACCAGGCCGTAAAACGCCATGAAACAGCGATAGCCAATTTCCGCGAGACTCAAGCCGCGATACGAGAAATCCGTGCTCAGGCAGAACATGCCAAACAGCGCCGCCATCACAACGACGACCGCCATTTCCATCAGCCCCGGCAAATTGCGCCGTTGCACAACCGCCTTGCCATGCAGCACCAACTTCAACATCGTCTGCGCCACCAGATGAATCCCCAGCGGCACCGCGACGATTGTTCCCAGCGGAACATTCAAATGCGCGAGCCAACCCGTATAGCTGAGCGTGAAGACAATCATGGCCAGAAACACCACGCCAAACCCAACGGCAAACGCGACGCGCCCTCCCGCCGGCGAAGTCGACTGTCGCGCCTGGTGAAACGTCAGATCGAGATAAGGGCACAGCATCAGCCCAAACGTGCAAACCAGCGCCACATAAAAAAGATCCGGTCCCGGCGCGACCGCTGCGGGGAATCTGGGAATCACTCCGCGATTAAAAAGCACGACTGCCGCCACGACCGAGGTCGCCGTCACCAGCGCCGCCGCCAGTAGATCGCCGTTCCGCACCACCATTAAAACCGCCAGCACCGCAAACAGCACCAGCCAGTTCATCTGCGGCGGGCCTGCGATCTCTCGAATGAACGACGCGTAGAAAAATGCGTGAAACGAAAGCGTGACGATCGAAAACCATTCACACGCCAGCGCATGCCGCCGCACCATCGCCCGGCTCGCGCTCGCATCCGGCAGCACCCACGCCATCGCCGCCGCCCCGATCACATTCGGCACGGCAAATACCACCCACGCCCACGCGCCAAAATCGCGCACTAACAGCACCGGCAGGAACATGCCGATGCACCACGTCCACGACGCGCCCAGGAAAACGGCCCACGCCAGCGGCGCCGCGCGAGACTGGAGCGACGGGCCGCCGGATGTCATTTATCCTGCCGCCGCGCCTTCTTGGCTTTGTGATGAACTTTGGGAGTGACGTGAAAAATCGCCTCGCAGCGCCCAATCCGTTTGTCGCGCTGGCCGGGCCGATTCACCTGCTGCAGGATTTCCATGTCCAACGTGATATTGAATTCCGTCTTGGCCGCGATCAACTCCTTCAGGTTTTCGCGCGGCGTCATTTTGTACAACGCCGGCCCGTAACACGGCCGCAGAAACGTGTAATTAAGCTGCTTGCAGACGACCGTGTAGTCCCCGCCGCAAATGCCAAAGACATACATGCCCCCCGCGATTTCGCTGTTGGCCAGCAGCGCCCCGCCGGCCATCGCGTGATACCAGTTGCGGTTAAACCGCCGGAAGGGGAGCACTGCCGCGTACGTCTGCGCATCCATCGCCTTCATGCGAATGCCGCTGAAAAAGGCATAGGGCAGCCAGATCAGCGAGCAGATGCGCTGCCAAAACGTATCGCGCACCGAAAGGCGGCTGATGAACGCTTCGATTTTATCGGACCATCGCGCGATGCGCCCGGTGGTAGGGGGTGAGAATTGGCTGCCTGGCCGCGGCGGCGATTCAACCTCCGACGGAACCCGCGCCAAAGGCTGCGGCGCCTCCGCCATCCCCATTTCGGCAGGGGGGCTGACAGGAGATTCGATCTTCAGTGTGCTCATCGGCCAAACCGCCAAAGAACGACTGCCAAACGTCGCAGTCTCATTCTTACCCGATCGCGGCGGGGCTGTCAGCAACAATTTATTGACAGTCTGGCGTCAATGCCCCACCTGCGCCGCCACCTCCGCCGAAGGATTAAAGCGCGTCAGCGGCCCGGAATCCATGTCATACATCATGAGCACGCCTATCCATATTTGTGCGGCTATGGCTGCCATAATGATCAGCCCCACCACCCCAATAAGCATCGGGTTTTTGGCTCGCCAGCGCGCCGCAGGAATCAGCAGCGCGCCTAACGCGATGATCCCACCCCCGAGGAGCAGATGCACCAAAGTGCGAGCCCCATTCGCCGGGTCTTTGCGGTAGGGGGCCCAGATAGCCGATTGGAACGCCGCCCGCACATTCCACAATGGCGTCTCCAGATCATGCGCAAAGACATACCACCCAACCGCCAGCGTCCCCAGCCCCGCCAATACAGCGACCGACCAGAATAACGCCGCCGGCGCGACCTGGATGGCCGTCGCCTCGTCATACGGCTGGTCTTCCTCCCTCGCCCGCGGCCTGGGCTGATGAAGCTGCTTCGATTTCTGCAATGAAAACCCCAGCGCCGCCGCCAGCAGGGCAAAGAAAATGCCGGCGGCAATCAGATGGGTCTGCATGGTATCGACGTAATACTCTAGCTCCAGTTCCGCCCTATCCTTTGGCTCAGCCGCCGCTACCTGGGCGTGATAATCCGCCTCCAGTTTCTCCGCTTGGTCCTGGCTCTTGGTGGAGAACTGCGTGCGGGAAATGATTTCGCCGGCATTGTAAGCGCCGAACGTCATCAGCGCCATCGACGCCAGGAAAGCCGCCATCAAAGGAAACCCCACGCGATCAGGAAAATGCGGCGAAGATCCCAGATACGCAATCGCCGCCAATGTCGCCAGCGCCGTGCCGAACCCCGCAAACAAAACGTGCCGATTGAGCAGTTGCATTTGCAGCGCCGTTAATTTAGCGGCGCTGCGCACATCCGCCCACGGCCCGCCGCCCCCGCCGGCCATCTGCTGCATGACATCGAATTTGGCAAATATGCCGCTCGTCGCCGCCGGGATGCTGGCCAGCGCGCCAATCAGGATCATCCAGCGTCCCGCCACGCGGACAGAACTGGTCGACCAGAGGAACCCAAACATCTCGATCAACAAACCCAATCCAAGCAGAGCCAGCGGATAGTGAATGAGAATGACGTGGTAGTTCGGATTTATCAGGCGGATCAAAGCAGTTCCTTTCCATCGGACCAGGCGCGTAGCGCCAACCGCCAACGCGTTACGCGCATTATACTATCAACCCCATCACGGGTGATCCTTCAAATCCTTACGAATCTCCTCCAGCGTCAGCGCCGTGTACGCTGTCACCAGAACGGGATTATCTTCCATCCATTTTTTTTGGCCCACGAAACTGCCGTCGCTCTTTTGCAGTGCCGCCAGCTTCGTCGCCAATTCAGCCCGCCAATCATGCCGGCGACCGGTCGAGTCAACAATGATCGGCTCACCATAGGCATGGAGCGCCTTGGCCATGGTGTAATAATAGTAATAAAGCCCGCCCTTGGCATTATCCGGCCCCGCCTCAGCCATGCCGGGGTTTTCATCCACCGTGAAATTCTTCCCGACCCAGCTCCACGCCGCCTTCACGCGCGGGTCATCCTTGGACAACCCCGCGTAGATCATGCTCTTCAATCCCGCGTAGGTCATGCTGCCATAACTGCGGAAAATCGTGCGCCCGCTCGCATCCTTGTATTCTCCGGCGGGGTCACCGCCCGAAACGCCGTTATCGAGATAAACAAACCCGCCGTCGTCGCCGGCCCACTTCTGGTCGTTGGTTTCCGAAGCATTCTGACAGCGGCTGGCAAACTTCATCGCCGCCACAAACGCCGGATCATCCGCTTTGACTCCCGCCTCGTGCAGCGCCTCCAGCGCCCACTGCGTGTTCGATAAATCCGGCCTGCCGTTCTTGCCGTATCCAAAACCTCCATAACGCGGATCGTCCGGCGTCACCTTCAGCTTCCCCGCCCCTTCGATTTTGTCCGACCATTGCAACGATCGCAGGTAGGCCAGCGCCTTGGCAATGGCCGATTTGTATTCCGCCTCTTTGGAGACGGCCAGCGCCGAGATGGCGATTGCCGTATTGTAATTCGCCAGAGCGTCCTCATAAATCCCGCCGTTCTCAAGCTGAAAGCTGAGCAACTTGTCGAATCCCTTGTCGAGAAACGGCATGTCCGCGTCAAAGCGCTCATCTTCCATGAACGACTTGAGCACCAGCGCCGTCACGCCCGGCGGATCGACTTCTCCCTGCCATCCATGATCCGGCTTTTGCTGCGTCTTGAGATAATCAAACGCCTTGTCCACAACTGCCGTCGCAGTCGCCATCGTCCCGCTGGGTTGCGTATCGGCGTCGGCGCCGCGCGCTCGATCGCCCAGCAAGAGACCGGCGCAAAGAATCACGCTCAACGCGATCAAGAAAGGGTGGCGCATAACACTCCCGGTTGGAGGCCCTAACTCATGTTTATAGTGGCCCGGCTCTTTACCCCCTCGCCCTGTACCCAGGGAGAGGACTGGGGTGAGGGTTCTTCGCCTTTCGTCGCAATTCAGCGTCACACCCCAGTTGGATGTTGTTTGTCATTTTACCCGCGCGCAGGTTCAATGGCGCATCATGGATATCATCGGAAAACTCAGTTCCCTTGGTTGGACTTTGCCCCAGCCGCCCAAACCGATTGCCGCTTACGTCCCTTGTGTGCGAATTGGCGATCTGCTTTATATCAGCGGCCAGTTGCCCTGGCGCGACGGCAAACTCCTGGCAGTGGGCAAAGTTTGCTCATCTGTGGCGATCGAATTGGCGCAAACGGCCGCCGCCCAATGCGCCGTCCACGCCCTGTCCGTCGCAGGCGGCGAACTCGCCGGTGATTTCGACCGCTTCGTTCGCGTCGTCCGCGTTGGCGTATTCGTGCAATCGGACGATAATTTTCACGATCAGGCCAAAATCGCCAATGGCGCCAGTGAACTGCTCGCGCAGGTCCTTGGCGATGCGGGCCGCCACGCCCGCGCGGCGGTTGGAGTCAACGCCCTTCCGCTGAATGCGGCCGTCGAGGTGGAGTTCCTATTCCAGGTGCGCTGACGCCGCCGGCGCGGGCGCTGCAAGCGTATCACGGTGATCGCGCACGTATTTCAAACTCGCCGCTACGGCAAGAGTCAACGCCATGAGCAGCAGGTTCACCGCCATCCAGCGCGCGTGTTTCTTCGGCGGCTGCTTGCCGGCCAATAGGTACAGTGCGATGGAAAAGATGATGATCGCCAGCAGCACATGCGTTCCCCACAGCGGCTGCGACAGGGCTGGAATTTCGTTGTAACCTTTCCAATTCCCCACCGTGTTATAGACACCGCTCACGATCAACAGCAAAATGCTGGTGTGGATGACCATCTTGAACCCGCGGCGCAGCTTGAGGAAGATTTCTTCCCGCAAAGCAGGTTCAATCCCGGCCAGGGCGCGCGGCGCCAGGATGCGCATAAAAAATGCCCCGCCAATCGCAACCGCCGCGGTGGCGATGTGCATCCAACGGAAGAGGATGACAAGAAGTACGTCCATAGGTTGCGGTGATTGTAATGGTTCCCCGGCGATTGCAAGGCTTATAATTCCATTATGAAATTGATTGTCAAAGACGGCATCGCCGGTCGGGGTGTCTTCGCGAGCGAACCCGTCCCCGCGTCGGCGCGCCTCATGCGCTTTACCGGACCCTTGCTGCGCCGCCACCAGACCACGCCGCAAACGCTCGCCGTCCAGATCGGCCCGGATTTATACCTGGGCGCCAGCGGCGGCATGGATGATTACGTCAATCACAGTTGCCGCCCCAACGCCGGCCTGCGCATCATGGGCCTGCATTGTGAGCTGATTTCCCTGCGGGCGATTGCCGCCGGCGAGGAAATCTGCTTTGATTATTCCACGACCATGGATGAGGACGATTTCGAGATGGCCTGCCAGTGCCGGACCGAAGTCTGCCGCGAAATTGTGCGCGATTTCAAGCATCTCCCCATGCAACTGAAACAACAGTATGCTAAGCTAGGTGTAGTACCTGAGTACAACCTCAAGTATGTCCGCTAAAGGCGAAGCAGGAGAGACGTGATGTTTAAGGCAAATACTGCGTTTATCTCAAGAATTTCCTCGGCCTCGCTGACCGCTTTGATGGCGGTTACCGTCTGCCTCAGCCTTTGCACCGCCGCGAGCGCTCAGGTGCCCGATGTACAGATCAAGGATCGCGGTGATCTGACCGGCGATGAAGTCGCCACCATGCTTGGCGTGCACATCTGGAAGTTCGATGTGGTTCTTCCCACCAATGCCACCGGCGTCACCGTCTCGCTCCAGCAGCGCGACAAAAACGGCGGCAGCCAGGGCCTCACCTCCATGACCGGCCCCATCGATCGCGGCACCCCGACGACCCTCCTGGTCGGCGTTATCCCCATCGGCGGCGACCTCACCGACGCCCAGAAGGTCCGCGTCGTTCTCATCGGCTTTGGCATCAATTCCTCGCAGACCGTCGATAACCCCCTCAACGACATGGCCATCAGCCACCCCAGCTCGCCCGTCCGCTACCCCGACGGCGGTTTCGCCCTCGTAGGCGGCTTCCAAAACGGCCAGGTCGCGTCCCCCATCAGCACCGAAGCCGATTCAGTGATCGCACTGCAAATCATCCCGACCGTGCCGCAATAACCAGGCGAAAGCGCTGGGCAATTATTAAAAACTCAGTTAACATTCCCCTCAGCGCGTCGGCGTAGTCCCCCGCGCTTTCATTTAGCACCAGCGCATTTTCTTTTGCCCCCGGGGCGCGGATGCCTATGCCGAGCGGACAGAGCGACGCCCCGTCGGCGATCGCCCCTGCGCCCCTCCCGCCCCACGAAATATCCGAGTCAGCGCCGCGAACGGCCGCTCGCTGGTTCCTACCTCTCGCCTGGACCTTCGGCCTCGTATTCGCCCTGATTACCCCTCCGTACCAGGTTCCTGACGAATATGATCACTTCTACCGCTCCTACCAGGTTTCCGAAGGTCATTTCACTCAGACCCAAGTCGGCGATCAGATCGGCGGATACCTGCCACGCAGCCTGATCGACTTTCAAAACCGCGTGTCGCAGGACATCCCGCACCATCCGCAGATCAAGCAGAATCTCCACACGCTCCTGTCCCTGCGCGGCCTCCCGCTAAACGTCGATGACCGCGAGTTTGTCCTCTTCCCCTGGTATTCGCCCACCAATTATTTTCCCCAGGCCGCCGCCATCGCCATCTCGCGGCACCTGGGCGCGAGCCCGCTCGCCATCACCTATGCCGGCCGCATCGGCAACCTTTTCGTCTGGAGCCTGCTGGTCTATTCCGCCTTGCGCATCATCCCCCTGCTCGATTGGACAATCTTTCTCCTCGCCCTCATGCCCATGTCCCTGAGCCTTGCCGCATCAATGTCTGCCGACGCGATGGTCAATGGCATCTGCTTTCTCTTCGCCGCCGTCGTTCTGCGCTTCGCCGTCGGTGATGACCGCCCCATCGGCCCCGCGCGCCTTGCGGCACTGTTTTTCCTGATCGCCGCCCTCGCCCTCGCCAAGACCGCCTATCTTCCCCTCGCCTTGCTCTTGCTCATTATCCCTCCTGCCAAATTCGGCGGCTTGCGTCGCTACTTCCTCGCCTGCGGCTCGCTCGCCGCCGTCGCATTGCTCGTGAGCATCGCCTGGACGCTCTACACCTATCGCGATTTCGTGAACCCCGACAGTTCCCCGCACGCCCAGGCAATGTTCCTCCTCCATCATCCCCTCAGCACCGCCGCCGATTACGTCGGCCAGCTCTGCTCCCTCAGCTTCCTCTCCTCCATCATCGGAAAACTCGGTTGGTACGACACGCGCCTGGCGCGGCCTATGGTGGCCCTCTACCTGCTCGTCCTAATCTACACCACCCGCATCGGCGGCTGGCCGACCGTGCGCCTCAATCCCCGCCAGAAATGGATCATCGCCGCCGCCGCCGTCTGCATCTGGCTCGCCGTCTTCACACTGGTAGACCTCGCCTTCACCCGCGTCGGCAACCCCGGCGTCACCAGCCTGCAAGGCCGCTACATGATCCCCCTCACGCCTCTTGTTTTCCTCCTCCTCTACCCCGCCCCAAGCATCCGCCGCCGCGAGCGAGGCCCCCTGTTCGCCGCGTTTTCGGGTTGCTTTTGTTTGTATGTCGTGGGTGTCCTGGTGTGGAGATTCTACGTGGTGTGATTCCCGTTAATCATCCAACTTACACCTTCGCAGCAGCAGTGCACTCCCAATCACCGTCACGTCCGACAGCGCCATCGCCGCCGCCGCCACCAGCGGATTTAGTAGCCCCAGCGCCGCCAGCGGAATGGCCAGCACGTTGTAAAGAAACGCGAATATCAAATTTCGCCGGATCGTCCGCATCGTCGCGCGCGACAGCCGTATCGCCGCCGGCACCCCCAGCAAACTCCCGCTCACCAGAATGATCCCGCCCGACTCCTTGGCAATATCCGACCCCGACC
Organism: Tepidisphaeraceae bacterium; assembly: GCA_049511115.1. Lineage (GTDB taxonomy): Bacteria > Planctomycetota > Phycisphaerae > Tepidisphaerales > Tepidisphaeraceae > JBEKYH01. The sequence goes on from JBEKYH010000140.1 coordinate 9,859, forward strand.
CAATCGCAATCCCCAGCCGCGCCGACGCCAGCGCCGGCGCATCGTTAATTCCATCCCCGACCATCGCGACGGGGACTGTCTGCTGCAATTCCCGAATCACCGCCGCCTTCTCCGCCGGCTTCACGCGCGCCCGCACCTCCCCAATCCCCACCGCCTTGGCGACCCTTTCCGCCGCCCCCTGCGTATCCCCGGTCAGCAGAATCGTCTTCAAGCCCATCCGATGCAGCGCCGTGATCGCCCGCACCGAATCCGCCTTCACCGCGTCGGTGAATCGCACCGCCCCCAGCACCATCGGCGATCCCGCGCCCTTCTCCGCGATATACACGACGCTTTCCGTATCCGCGTCTCCCTTCCATCCATGCAATTGCAAAAACGCATCGCTCCCCACCAGCAGCGCCCGCCCACCGATGTTAGCGGTCACTCCATACCCCGCCGCGCTTTGAAATTCCCCCACCGCCGGCAGCGCCAGCCCCCGCTCCTTCGCCGCCGCCACGATTCCCTTCGCCAGCGGATGATTGCTCCCCTG
>JBEKYH010000141.1:0-10383 GCA_049511115.1 Tepidisphaeraceae bacterium
GCCGATCAATGTGAACTTTCGACGCAGGTCCGCGAGGTCTGAAATATTGATCCGTGATGAGATCGCCGCCGCCAGGGTGTCAGAAAGATTCTCCTGCACGCGGACCGGTATCTTTCGCCCGACCAGGGAAAGGTATTCGGAAAACAGATAGGGCGTAAGATGCTGCTCCTCCCATCGCCCCACGCCGCTTTCCTGCCGGCGGATACGGATGGCGGCGGTGGCGCTGGATGATCCGACAATGCGCAGCGGCCACTTCTCATCGTAAAACGTCTTAAGCCACAAGTCCCAGTTTTCCCCATATGTCAGTTCATCCAGGAAAAGAAAGATGGGATTGGCTGTCGTCGCGTTGTCCGACTTCAGAAGTGACTTGATGACATTTCCAACGGGAGTTTTCATCAATGCGGGATGATCCAGGCGCAGCCACCAGAGCCGATCGCCAGCGATGCCCGCTCCAAGGAGGTTCTTGACAGTCTGATACATCGCCGTCGTTTTCCCCACTCTTCGCGGGCCGAGAATCAATTGAAAACGATTTGGCTCATTCGAGATCAATCGCTTCCAAAGAACCTCCGCAAGGGGGCGTTGGCTCGGAAGCGCAAGTACCTCGGGGACATCCTTCCCGTCGCGCCAGGGATTTTGCTCCCGGAATATTTCCCAGTAATCGTCGGGAAGCGAGGCGGGTTGCTGCCGAGACCGATTAGGCATACCTATAAATTGCCTGTGAATGCTAAATTGTCAATAGCATTCACCGCGTGAATGCTAATTTTTAGGTTATCGGACGTCACGCGGGGAATACTGACGAATACTTGCAATAAATTGACGTTGTTGCGGGATTCTCGCCTGACTACCGCTCATGCAACGCCTTCGCAAACGCCGCCGCCAAATCCGCCGAATGCCAGCCCGGCCGCAGGCAGTAAGGCTCCGTGATGACATGCACCTGATTATTCCGCACCGCCGGCAGGTCGGGCACCGAAGCCCAGAACCGCGCCGCCTGCCGCATCTGTTGCGGCGTGCTCGGCCCGGCCGGCTCCAAATCGAGAATCGCGTCGGGCGCCAGCCTCGACAGCAACTCCCGATCGATAGGAATGTACGGCTTGTTCAGTTTCGCATCCGTGGCGACATTCTCCCCGCCGGCGATGGTGAGAATCTCATCGTGAAATGTCCCCGGCCCGATGATGCTGACGGAGCCTCCCTCGGTGATGGCAATCGCGGTGCGAATGCGGGGGTAATTCTCGTTCGCCTGCTCGATCAAGCTTAGCTGCCGCTTCAATCCCATGACTGCCTGCGCCGCTTTATCGCCTTCACCGAGCGTCTGTCCGACGCGCTGCGCCTCGGAGAAAACATCCTCCAGCACATTCAACCGCACGTCCAAAATGCCGATCCCCAGTTCCTTCGCCCGATCGCTAAACCCCGGCGGCATGCGGTCGCCAAATTGCGTGAGCAGAATCTTCGGACTCACCGACGCCAGCTTTTCCCAATCGACATTATTGAAATCTCCGATCTGCGGCAGCCCATCGGTCCCATCGCGCGGCTCGTCCAAATCACTGACGGCCACCAGATGATCCACCGCCCCGATCCCCAAAATCAAATCTGTTCCTGCCGGCGTCAGCGAGGCAATGCTCGGATCAGAAGTCTGCGGCGCCGCGGCCGTCGCGGCGGCGTCCCCCTCGTCGGTCGGAAAAATAGACGGCTTGTTCTTGGGAAACGGCGTCGCCCAATAGGTCAGCGCCGCGACGGCAAGCAGAATCAAAAACCCCGCGATGGAGGCCGCGATCACAGGAGATTTGTCCCGGGGGGTTTGCATTGGGCGTCTCAACGGACGATCTAATTGTATCATCCGTCTGGTCCGCTCGCCCTGTACGCAGTGGAGAGGGTTAGGGCGAGGGTCGCATTTCGATTTGCAAAGGCTGTCCACCCATTCCGAAGAACCCTCACCCCGGCCCTCTCCCTGCGTACAGGGCGAGGGGGAAATCCCACAGGTCTGTGCGACGCAAATCCAATCAATCCCCCTTCCACCACCAATTGGAAAACACAATCCAAACCACGGCCACCGCAGCGACTATAAAACCAATGATACCAATCGTCGCCAGCGCCCCCGCCCCCGGGTTTCGCCCGGCCAACACCAGAATCGATGACCCCACCAACAGCGCCGCCACCACCAGCGCCACGGAAATATTCCGGCTGGCATGTTCAATCTCGCGCGTGAGCCGATCCAATCCGCGATGCTCCAGATTCAACGCCAGCTTATTTCGCCGCAGTTGCGATAGAAGCGGCCGCACTTCGCCGGGCAGAGACTCGGCCAGCTCAATGTACTGCATCAACCCGCGCTGCAGCCGCGTGCGGATGGCCGACACGCTGTAGCGGTCGCGGATCAGTTTCTCCAGATGGGGCCGCGCGAAATCGACCATTTTAAATGACGGATCAAGCTCGCGCGCCACCGACTCGATCATCGTCATCGCCTTGATCAGCATGATCAGATCGGCCGGGCAGCGCACCTGATGGGCCCGCAGCGCCGCAAAGAAATCGCGCAGCAGGGCCCCAAAATTCAACTCCTCCAGCGGCGTGTTCTGGAACTGCGTCAATATCGCGTTGACATCGCTGCGTACGCCGCGCCCCTCGAGCTTTTCCGGCTCAACGTCGGCCAGCAGGGCGATCACGCTCATCACTCGGTTTAAGTCTCCCGCGACAACGCCGCGCACCAAATCCGCCAATTGCTGCGTGGTCTGCGGATCGAGTTGGCCGGTCATGCCGCAATCGATGAACGCAATCCGCCCGCCGGGAAGGGCAATCAGATTTCCTGGATGCGGGTCGGCATGGAAAAACCCGAATTCCAGGCATTGCCGAAAGACGGCCCGCGCGCCGTTCTCGACGAGGCGATGCCGGTCCTCTTCGCTGATATCGCCCTCCTTCAACCGCGACAGGACGATGCCGCGAATCTCCTCCAGGGCCAGCACATTCCGCGTGGTGGCCTCCCAATACACCTTGGCAAACACAATATCCGGATCGTCCTCGAACAGCCGGCGCAGGCGATCCGTCGCCCGGCCTTCGTGGGTCAGGTCCACCTCCTTCTCCATCACCTTGGCAAACTCAGTGACCACTTCCGTCGGGCTGTAGCCGAGATTGGCAAAATGCGCCTCGGCCGTCGCCGCGAGGGCGTGGAGGATTTCCATATCCGTTTCGGCCACCTGCCGCGTGCCCGGCCGCAGGACTTTCAACACCACTCTGGCCCCATCGTGCATGCTCGCGCGATGCACCTGCGCCATGGACGCCGCCGCCAATGGCTCTTTCTGAATCGTCTCGAATAGAGCAGTGACCCGCCCGGTAAACTCCGCCTCCAGCACCTTTTCGATCTGCTCAAACGGCACGGCCGCGACATTGTCCTGCAGCTTCTTGAATTCCTCCGCCCATTCCGGCGGAATCAGATCCGGCCGCGTCGATAGCATCTGCCCCAGCTTGATGTAGGTAGGCCCAAGCGATTCGAGCACCCCTCGCACGCGCTGGGCCATGGGAAGCGCCACGCGATCCTCGCGCCGCGCCGCCCCAAGAATCTCCCGCCCCCGGTCGATCAGCGCATCGACCCCGATCCGCTCGGCCAGGTCAGCAAAGCCGTTGCGGCCGAGCACCTCCAGCACTTGCACATAGCGCTGGACTTGCCGGATGCGGCGAGCGATGGGATGGAAGGCGGGCATGAGGCTCCAGTTGGGGAAACTGCGGTCAGGTTATCCGCAAAATCGCCGAACTGCACTGCGCGCTTTTGCGGAGGCGCCTTTACGGCGTGAGGTAAGACCTGCAATCAATAATGTCGGCCGGCCAATTCTTTCCCCGCGCTCGCAGGACTAGCCGACACCCCCCAGCGGACGAACCGACACGGCAGATTTCGGATCAACCTGGCTCAGTTCCCAGCTCTTCTGCAAATTCAGCCACAACGCAGCCGACGTCCCAAACGCCTTGGCCAGGAGCACGGCCATCTGCGCCGAAACGCCCCTCCGCCGTCGGCAAATCTCATTGATCCGCGCCACGTCCGTATGAAGATGCCGGGCCAATTGCGATTGGGTAACCGCGCGCTCATCCAGCATTTCCTGCAGAATATCCCCCGGATGGACCGCAATCGGAAAATCGCCGTGATAGGTGGTCATGTTTTGCTCTTAGTCAATGATAGTCCGCGATCTCCACTTCCCATGCGTCATTGTCCAACCAGACAAAACAGACGCGGTATTGGTCGTTAATCCGCATCGCATGTCGTCCCTTGCGATCCCGAATGAGCGGATGCAGATTCAGGCCCGGCCGGGCGCGCAGATCATCAAGCGACTGAACGGCCGCCAGAAACGCCAGACGCCGCCGCGCCAGATCGTGCAAGTGAACCGGCAAGACGCGACGCGCGATCTTGGAATTCACGCCGGCGGCGATATCGCGCGTGCCCGCGTCACGGTAGTCACGAATCGCCACTATGGCATTTTAGCGCATAACGATAAAGATGCAATGAAAAAACGCGATGCTTTCAGAGCGGCTTTCGGCGGCAGATTTCAGTTGTGGGACTTTCGTCGAGACTTGGCGTGGATGGCCTTTCGGGCCTCACTGACTGCTTCATCGAGTTCACCTTCGGTGGCTCCGCCCTTGGCGAAACTCTCACGCACCGGCGCCAAAATCTCATCGAAGCTCAGCGCGTCGGCGTCGATTAAAGACTCAATGTACCTCACGGGAGTCTTGCCGAGTTCACGGGCCTTCTCCGCGGCGGCTTGGAAATGCCGTTTATCGAGCGTGACTGTCGTGCCCATATTGATCGCCTGAAAAAAGCTATCCGCTCCAATTTTAGCATGACCATTCCAGCGCCGTCCGGATTTTGCGCTAGAATTTAGCTTCGGTCCGCCGTGGGGGCCAGAGAATCATGAGAACCTGCCGCTTTGGTGGATGTACCTTTTTCAGCTTCCAACGAGTCTCGCGGGGCAAGGGGCGGCGGAGAGTCGGTTCTTGGAAGAGCGGAAAACGGTGACTGTCCATCGGGGCCAAACGGCTCGGCGGCGGAAAAGATTTGTTGAATGATTGGTAAATGATGTACCTGTGCAGTGCTTTTGGTGGTGTTCAGACGGCAATCATTAAACATCGCTACAGCCCATGGCCACGGATGGGGGATCGCTTCCGCCGCATCAACAGACCGCCAGCGGACGTGGCTAGAAGAGTGAATGTGCCCGGCTCGGGAACGGGGGACCATTCGACGGCGAACTCGCCCGACATGCCGTCATACCCGCCGTAGGCTGTGCCGTATACGTTGCCTGCCGAGTCGATGCTGTAGGTCGTGGAAAGGCTCCAGAATCCCGACGCGGGAAGGAGCGATTGGAGGTCAATGGCCGATGCGGCTGTGCCGGACCACAGAAGCGCTTGTTGGTAACCGCCGTTAGGAGTGGTGTACCCGTAGCCGACCTGGTCGGTGCCGTTGGTGGCGACGGCATATGAACGGATAAACCCAGTGGGGTTCAGGTCGACCGCAGATGCTGCGGTGCCATTCCAGAGAACGGCATGCTCAACGCCGACCGTCGCGGTATCGTCGCCATATCCGACCTGCTGGGAGCCATCCGTGCCATCGGCGATTGACTGGCTAAACCCGGGCGGATTGAGGTCGACTGCCGATGCAGCCGTCCCCGTCCACAGAAATGCTTGGGATTGATTGCCCGGTCCCTGCGGAAAATTCAGGACCGCGCTACCGACTTGTTGGTTGCCGCTGACAGCGAGCGCCCCCGATCCCGCGTACCCGGTGGGGTTCAGATCAACCGCGGACGCGGCCGTGCCTGACCAGAAAAGCGCGTGCGAATAGCCAGTCGCGTTCGCCTCTGGCATGCCGTTACCGACCTGTTGGGTGGCATCCATACCGTAGCCAATGGAACTACCAAACCCAGGAGGGTTTAGATCAATCGCTGACGCGGCCGAACCGGACCAAAGAAGGGCATGGCCGAGCGGGTACTCAGGGGTGAACCCGTAACCAACTTGCTGTTGGCCGTTGGTTGCGTCGGCACGCGACGACGTAAATCCGAGGGCAGTTGGGTTCAGGTCGATCACCGATCCGGAAGGCCCGGACCAGAGAAGAGCATGGCCGCTGTAGTTGTATTCACTCTCGAAGGCGTTGCCGACGCTCTGCCCGGCGACGCTCGAATACACGTCCTGACTATCAAACCCGCTTGGCGCATTTACCGAATAAAGCACAGTTGCGGAATAGCTCACCTGCGCTCGCAGGGGCAGGGACGCACCTAAGACTAAAGAAGCCCCCGCGCCGCACGTCAGCCATTGATTCCAATTGAGGGTGTATAACGCGGTGTTTCGCATTTCCTCTCCGGAAGGATACTTGAAGAGATTTCGGGCGTGCGTCGTGCGACGGGCCAACGATCTCCTCCGCCATGTCAACAGACCGCCTACCGTCGCGGCCACGAGAGCTAACGTACCCGGTTCGGGAACGGCTGACCACTCGACCGCGTACCAAGTTTCCTCGTTGTGCTCGAAATCGGATCTGCGAACCCTACCTGCTGTGCTCCATCCGTATCCATCGCGATCGAGGTACTGAATCCGCTGGGGACATGATACGGGGACGCAGCTAGTTTTTCGGGGCGCAGACAAAAGACACTGCGGCGCGCGTGGATTCTCCCATTCACTTTCCTCCAGTTTACACCTTCAATCACCCATCGCGGGCAAGCCCGCATCGCGGCCTACGCAAACACCTTATGCCAAACGCTTTACGCGCATAAAATAAAGTAGCGTTCAATAACTTAACATTGAAAAAGTGTAAAGAGCGCATACCCCCTTCGACTAGCTCACGGCATGCCACGGGTCGCCCTCTCCCCCGTCCTCTTCCCAGTCCTCGGCTCGACCTTACTCGCCGCAGGCGGCCCTCAGTCCTCCGTCGTATGCATTCACCCTTTCCCCCTCCCCAGACCGATAATCCCTCAATGTCTTCCTCCCAGCGCAAGCTCTGCACCCTCGACCGCCTCTTGGCCGTTCGGGCTGAGGCTCGACAGGCGGGAAAAACGGTTGTCCATTGTCATGGCTGCTTTGACATCGTGCATCCCGGCCACATCGCCCATCTGCAATATGCCCGGTCGCTGGGCGATCTGCTGATCGTCACCGTCAGCGCCGATTCGCAGGTGAATAAGGGGGTGGACCGGCCGCTGATTCCTGACGACCTGCGAGCGGGGAGCCTGGCGGCGCTGGAATGCGTGGATTTTGTGCACGTGAATCCCAACCCGACGGCGAGTGAATTGCTCGCGGCTTTGCAGCCGGACATTTTTGTGAAGGGGAAGGAATACCAGACCAACGCCGACCCGCGGTTTTTAGCCGAGAGGCGAATCGTCGAGGAGGCCGGCGGGAGGGTGGTTTTCTCCAGCGGCGAAGTCGTTTATTCGTCGACCGCCTTGATTGACAATCTGTGGACCAAGGACGCCTTCCTCGATGAGAAGGTGCGGCGATACCGCCAGAAATATGATCTGGGTGCGGCTTCGGTCGCGGGATTGATCTCGCGCTTCAAGGACCGCAAGGTCGTGGTGGTCGGGGATTACATTCTCGACCGCTATCACTTCTGCGACGCCACCGGAGTGGCCGGCGAAGGGCCGATGATGGCGCTGCGGCACGTCCGCGGCAAGGATTTTGACGGCGGGGCGGCGGTGATCGCGCTCCATGCACTGGGCCTGGGCGCGCAGGCGACGCTGGTTACCGCCATGAGCGAAGACGACGCCTCCGCCCAGGCGGAAATGCGCCTGCGCGGGAGCGGCCTTGAGGTGCGGCCGCTGCGCCTGCGGCGGGATATGACGGTTAAGAATCGCTTCCTGGTGGACCAGACCAAGCTCTTCAAAGTGGATGAGGGGGCAGCCTTGCCGGCCGATTCGCGCAGCGAGCGGGCGCTGGCCGACGCGATCCTCGCCGCCGCGCAAGGAGCCGATGCGGTGATCTTCGCGGATTTTGGTTATGGCGTGATTTCGCCGGGTCTATTGCAAGCGGTGATGAAGCCGCTGCGCAAGAGCGTGCCGATTCTGACGGCCGACGTGAGCGGGCGGCAGGGGAATTTGCTGGGGTTCCATGATGTCGATCTGCTCTGCCCCACCGAGCGCGAGATGCGCGAGACCCTGCACGATTTTTCCAGCGGCCTGGGGTACGTCGTCTGGCACTTGCTCGAAAGCACCGGAGCGAGCCAGGCCATGATTACCCTGGGGAAACAGGGGCTGGTCACGTTCGACCGGCCGGACAAAAAGCAAAGCGAATCGGGCCGCTTGCGCAGCGAATACCTGCCGGCCCTATCGTCGATATGCGTTGATCCCCTGGGTTGCGGCGATGCGCTTTTGGCCACGGCGAGTTTGGCTCTGGCCAGCGGGGCATCGTTGCAGCAGGCCGCTTATCTGGGTTCGGTCGCGGCGGCTTTGGAAGTGCGTCAGCTCGGTAATCACCCCATTACCGCGGAGTCCCTCGCCGCCGCCGGCGCGCCGGCGATTCCCGCCAGCAGCGCTGTATCCGCCTCCGCCGCGTGAAGCGAAGCAACTGATAGACGTGACGATCGCGCGAGCGCGATTTTAGCGCGGCTGCGGCGCGGCTCTTTGCGTGGGAAGCTCGCCGAACTGCTGCTCATACCGCTTGATCAACTGCTGGAGCGACAGGGCCAGGCGCTTGGCGTTGACGTAATTGAGAATCGCCCGGTCGGTGATTTTGAGCAGCAATCCCTGCTGCCCCCCGCCCTGGCGCGGGTTGGGGTCGGGCATGTTGAAGCCGAGGTCGATAACGACTTCGTCGGCCGTCGCATGAATGCGGTAGGCGTTGGCATAATGGGTCTTGAGGTCGCGCTCGTCGATCATGACGTGCATGCCGGAGCCCTGGGTGCTGGTTTCGGTCGCGGTGATTTCTTCAGCCATGGTATTCCTTTCGGCAAAAAATGGAGGAGCATTGTGGCAAAATGGGTGGATTTGTCCAGAAGAGCCGCGTCACGTTTATCGCCCGGCAGCCACCTTTAGATGCCATGAACGGACTTTTCGACAGGGAATTGCTCCCGCTTCTTTCCTCTGATCGGCGCGGTGAGGGGTCGCGCGCTGATGACGCATTCCGAAGAATCGTTGAACGATATGTGAACCTGGTTCACGCCTCGGCCTTGCGGCAGGTCCGCGATTTCGCCCTTGCCGAGGACGTTACGCAGGCTGTCTTCATTGTCCTTTGGAACAAATCCGCCACGGTGCGCGACGCGGCGGCGCTGCCGGCGTGGTTGTTATCGGTCACGCACTGGGCGGCGCGCGATGCGATCAAGCGCCGCACGATCCGCCACCGCCATGAGCAGCAGGCTGCCGCGCTGAATGGAACGAATGCCATGAACACCGATGCCTCAGTCGACTTCAACGTTCTGGCGGCGAATCTTGATGCGGCGCTGAATCGCCTGCCGCCGGCTGATCGGTCCGTGGTCGCTATGCGATATTTGTCCGGGCGCAGCTTCAAGGAAGTTTCCGAGTCGATGGGGATTTCGGAGGAAGCGGCACGTAAACGCTCCAGCCGGGCGCTGGAACGGCTGCGCGATTTGCTGAGCAAGCACGGTGTTCACTCCGCGGCCGACCTGCTGGAAAACTCACTGGCTCAACTGGCTCTCCTGCCCGCGGGCGATTCAACAGCGGTTTTGGCCGACAAAATCGTCGCAGCCTGTCATGGAACCGCCGGGGCATCGGCGTCGGTCGGAACACTTTCCAAAACCGCACAACTGGTGATCACCATGAGCAAGATCAAAACCGCCGCCTTAGTGGCGAGCGCGGTCGCGTTGGCTCTGGCCGGGGGAGTTGTGGTCAGCGTCAAGATGGTTGGCAGTGGCGGGTGGCTGGAAGTTCCCCAGCAAACGGTCGTTGTGCCGCCGGAGCAAACTACGGCCGCGGCAGCGTCAGCGGCGCTGCCGCCGGTTCCCGATTACACTGGTCCCTACGCCGCGCAACTGGCCAATGGATATCAGTTCCAGGTCATCGGCGTCTGCCGCAATCCACGGGAAAGTAAAGCCTGGTGGGAGCCGGATGGAACTCCAATGTCATCCTCGCCGCTTCTGGAGCCGCTCGATTTCGCGCGATTTGACGACCTCACTCGCGCCGGCAGGCCGGCCAATTACAGCACGGGCGACGAATACGCCATCGTCATGCGCGTGCCGAACCTGCCACTGCAACCCGATGGATTCAGCGGCGATTACAATTGCAGCTTTTCACCTGGAAGCCTGCGCTGGGCTTTCTCGCAGCCAAGGATCGCCCTCCCCTCCACGCGCGAATGTGTTTTGATCGAACTAGTGCATTGTCACGCTTCAAATTTAGGGTAACGCGATTCGGCTGGCGGAGCCGATAGATGGCATTAACCAAGGAAGGTTGTGCCATGCCCAAAAAGTCGAAGAAGTATGTCGTTCGT
>JBEKYH010000142.1:0-10355 GCA_049511115.1 Tepidisphaeraceae bacterium
CCCGGATTAGCGCTGCCGCCTGTGAGTCTGGGACGTTCATAATCTCGCGCCAACCGGAAGCGGCCGACCGCAATTGACTGGTCACCTCGTCTGTCACGCCGCTGTTGTAATAACAGAAGAATTCAAACTGCTCGCCGTCGTATTCGCGAAAGAGCGGAAGAAGATTCCACCCCACCACATGCCGGCGGAAATCGGGTGACACAAATCCAATTCGCAGCCGCCGGCCCGCCTCGCGGCCGTTCTCGTGTGGCGCGATGAACGGCCGGCGCGGGACCGCATGGCGCTGGGCCCAGGAGCGATGTTCTCGCAACAGCGCCTGGGCGTCGTAAGTCGAATCAAAATGCATGGCGTAGAGGCGATTGCTGTCGAAGTGAGCTCGCGTCGGATCAATTTGCAGCACCCGATCGTACAGCTTGATCGCCTCGCCAATCTGGCCCGTCTCCTTATAAACGTTTCCCAGATTGCTCAACGCGTCGGTCCGGTTGGGCTTCAATTCCAGCGCTTTGCGATATGCGGCGGCGGCCTGATCCAGATCGCCCTTGGCCAACCATGCCGCCCCCAGCGTCACATAAGCGTCGCCAGATCCCGGCGCCAGGGCAATGGCCTTCTCGCAACGCCCAATCGCGCCGTCATAATCGCCCGTATAGGCGAGCACTTTCGCTAGATTGTGGTGGATAGCCGATACGTCGGGATTTAGCGCGATCGCCCGGCGATAGGCTTCAATCGCTTCGGTCCACGCGGCCATTTTGGCCAGCACATCCCCCAGTCCCAGCCACGCCGGCCAATTGTCGGGACGCCCGGTAACCGCGCGACGATACGCCAGGGCGGCCTGCTCGACTTTCCCTTGGCGAAAAAGAACCAGGCCCAGATTGCCGTGGAAATCTGCCGCCCCCGGCGCCAGCACGATCGCCTGGGTGATGAGGTCGCGCGCGATCTCGTATCGCCCCTGCTGACAGGCGATCACGCCCAGCAAATGCAGCGCATCGACCTGCTTGGGATATCCGGCCAGAACTTGGCGGTAGATGGCCTCGGCCTCGGCGAGCCTGCCGGCGCGATGATGCTCTGCGGCCACAGCGAGTGTCTGCTGGACAGTCATCGCGCCTGCTCGCACCAGGTCTTCCACATTTGCCGGTAAGCGGCCTCGACATCGCGGGCAAATCGCTTGGCGTCCATCATGGTCGAAGTCAGCATTCGCTCGCGCATGTTCATCCGCAGGTCGTTGAGCCGATTGAGATCGCCCGCCAGATCAACCGCCAACTGTAGATATTCTTCCTCCGAATAGGCAACCCACTGGGGCAGACCGATATTGGAGAGGATGCTTCGCCCGCCGCGGCCAACGGCCGTCTGCCCCGATAGCGTTACCACGGGCACTCCCATCCACAATCCATCGCACGTCGTGATGCCGCCGCCATAAGGGAACGGATCCAGCGCGATGTCCATGCGATGGTAGGTTTGCAGGTACTGCCAGAAGGGCTGCTTGCCGACGAACTCCACTTGTTTGTCCACGCCCACCGCCGCGAACCGCTTCATCGCCGCCTCGACATGCCCGCCGGGCTGGGCATGAATGATTATCTTCGACTTGGGAACCGCCGCGACGATCCGCGCCCACAAATCCATCGTCGCCGGAGATACCTTTGCGAAGTTATTCAAACACCCGAAGGTCACATATCCCGCGCGCAGCGCCGGGGCCGGCCGCATCGGCGGCGCCGGGTCGGGGCGCTGATAACACCAATAGGTATTGGGCAGGCGCACCGTCTTTTCCACGTAATATTTCGTGTCTTCATCCGACGGGTCCATGTAGGGATCGGATAGGCGGTAATCGATCGTGCTCAACCCCGTGCCACCGCAATAGCCGAGATAACTCACCTGCACCGGAGCAGGCTTGCGGGCAAACAGCAGCAGCCGGTTGTCGGCCATGTGGAGGGTCAGGTCCACAAGAATGTCAACCTTATCATTGCGAATCATTTCCGCCGCTTCCGGATCGCGCAAGGTGGAAATATCCCGCCACCCGTCGGTGAATGACCGCAGCCGCTGCGACATCGAATCCAGCTTTTCCACCGCCGAATAGCAGACAATCTCAAACGGCCCGTGGTCGTGCTCCCGCAGCAGCGGCAGGAGATTGGTCCCCACCACATGATGCCGAAGATCAGCGGATACGTACCCGATCTTGAGCCGCTTATCCGGCGAGCGCTCATTCGTGTGCGGCTTAATGACCGACGCCAATGGCGCGGCGTGCTGTTGCGCGAAGTCGCGCTGCCGGGCCAATATCTCCGCCGGACCAAAATCCGGATGAAATTGCAACAGGTAAATAAGATTGCTGTGGGCAGTGGTGTTGCCCGGCTGCAAGTCAATGGCCTTTTGGTACGCGGCCATGGCCTCATCAAGCCGCCCGGTGAGTTTCAGCACAACGCCCAGGTTGGTCTGCGCCTCGGGGTAAGCGGGTCGAAGCTCAACAGCCTTTCGGTAGGCCGTGATCGCCTCGTCAAGGTTGCCCATATGCTGCAGAGCGATTCCCAGATTGAAATACGCCTGCGGATAATTGGGCTGCTGCTCAATCGCCTTGCGGTAGGCGAGGGCCGCGTGATTCACCTCGCCTTTGCCAAAGAAGAGCGCCCCCAGGCTGTTGTAGGCTTCGGGATAAGTCGCCTGAAGCTGAATCGCTCGTTGGCATGCGGTCAGGGCCTCTTCCACCTTTCCCAGATGTTGCAGCACACCGGAAAGATTGTGCCACGCCTTGGGATAATTGGCCCGGATGGCCAGCGCCTTGCGATACGACGCCGCCGCCTCCTCCAGGCGCCGCAGCGACGCCAGCGAAAGTCCCAGATTGCGGTGATATTCCGCGACGCCCGGATTCAGGGAAATCGCCTTGGTGATTAGCTCGACCGACTGCTCATGCCGCCCCGTCTGATACGCGACGACGCCCAGCAGATGCAGCGCATCGGGATGGTTCGGCTGATTGGCCAGCACCTGCCGATAGACCGCCTCGGCTTCGACCAGTTTCCCCGAGGTATGGTTCCGCAGCGCCTCCTGGATTGGATCAGTCGTGTTGGTTTGCGTCATCGTCCTGCGCCTCTTTGCACATCATATCAGCTTCGGCAACAGCGGGCCGTGTGCGGCGATCAATTCATCGCACATTTGCACGATCTGGTCCAGCGACAGCGTCGCCGCCGTCAGCGGATCAAACATGACCGCCTGATACACATGATCGCGACGCCCTTCGCGGACCGCGCGAATGAACAATTCATGCTGGATCAGGTGCGGCTGAATGTAGCCGAGTAGTTGAGGCGGCAAATTGCCGACAGGCATGAACCGCAAACCGCGCTGATCCACCGTCGTCGGTGCTTCGGCAATCGCGTCCGCCGGCAGATTGGAAATCGTTCCGTCGTTGGGCATATTGGCGTATACCACGGTCGGTCGGCCCGTCACCACGGCATGGATAATCGGTGCCGCATATTCCTGCGTGTGATTAACCGGAATGGGTTGATCGCTAAAGGCAACGGCTTTCAATTGCTCAAATTCACGGGCGATCTTCTCGCAGCGGCGCAGGTATTCATCCACGGGAACGTCGAATCTCGCCATCTGCTCGCGCCCATGCGCCATGAAATAGGGGCAGTATTCGGCGTTATGCTCCGAGCTTTCGGTCACGTAGTAGCCCAGGCGTTTGAGCAGTTCAAAACGCACCTTGTTGGTGTTGTAAACATCGTAGCGACCGGCCAGGTCGAATAAACGCGGGTATAGGTTCTGGCCGTCCTTTTCCAGGCGCAGGTAAAACGCCATGTGATTGATGCCGGCGCAGAGGAACGACACATCCTTTGGATTCAGTTGCATGTACCAGCAAAGCTGGTTGATCGTCCCCTGCACGCTGTGGCAAAGGCCCGCCGCGCGCTTGACGCCGCAATGGGCGATCACCCGCATGTTGATCGACATTGGGTTGGCATAATTCAACAGCCATGCGTTGGGGCAAACCTCCGCCATCTCGCGGCACATTGCCTCCAAAACCGGATACGTGCGCAGCCCGCGAAAAAATCCTCCCGGACCGGTTGTGTCGGCAATGGTAAACTGCAGCCCAAATTTTCGCGGGATCTCAAAGTCGATCAGCGTGCTGGCGTGGCCGCCGACCTGCACCATATTGATCACAAAATCGGCCCCGGCCAGCGCGGCGCGGCGGTCAGTGGTCGCCTCGATAATCGGATGCGCCCCCGCTGCCAGCGCGGTCTTGTGAGCCACCACCCGCGCCACTTCCAGGCGCTCGGCGTCGATATCCATCAGCGAAAGCGTGATGCCCTTAAACTCAGTAAGTGAAAGAATATCGCCGACGAGGTTCTTGCAAAAAACCACGCTGCCGGCGCCGATCATCGCGATCTTCATGACGTTAAGAACCGGCGGGAGCCTGGGGGCCGCTGGATGCGCCGGCCGCTGCGCCGGCGGGCGGCTGGGAAGCCTGCGATGTTTCAATGATGACCGTTTCGCTCACGACCGCCTGCTCTGTCGCCGGCGTCGGGGGCGAAAAATCGTCGTCGGAATTCTCCAGGTACACGTCGTCCATCGCCGTCGCGTCAAGCTGGCGGCGCATCAGCAGGTAGATGATTGTATTGGCCGAAAAGTAAAAGCTGATGGCAAACGCGCCCAGAACGCCGATCACCAGGTAAATCCAAAAGCTCAGCATGCCCGCCCCGATGCTTTCCGCCCAAGTCAGCGACGGATAATCCGGAGTATAAGTCAACCGGCCCGTGGTGAGCGGCGACGGCCACATCGAAGGGAGCAGCCCGACATGCACAAACGATCCCATGGCCACAAAATGATGCGCCAGGGCCAGCATGAGCAAAATAAAGAACCGCACAAAAAGGTACGTCACCGCGCCATACGCCACGGCCACGCCGGTGTAGAACAGCATGCGCCACGGCCGCGCATACACATAGCTGAAACTGCGGCTGATGGCGTCGAAGCTGTCGGAACCTTCCACCGCCACCGTCGGATACATGAGGTTAAACCCGCCGATAGCGCCAAGGATCACCAGTGTCTGCACGAATCCCGCCAGTAGCGCCAGGCAAAATGCCGCGCCCAACACGACCGGCCCCAGAATGGGAATATTCACCAGCAACGAAGCCCCCGCCAAAAGCAGGCCGACTCCCAGGACAATCAGCATGGGGATAATCGGAGCGCTGGCAAACGAGAGGAATTTCCCAATCGCGAAATCGAGCGCCTGCCGCACGGAGACTTTTTCGTCCCTGGCCACGTGCACCGCTGCCAGCCGCGCGATCGCGCCGCCAAAAAGAGACCAGGAGGATAAAAACAGGATCGCGAAAAAGATTGCAAAGACGGGATGGATTTGCACGAGCCACAGCGGACCGACGACCACAAAGTTATAGATATGTCCCGGCACACCCGGGGAGAGGGGCGTTTCAAACCAATCGTTGCTCAGAACGCCATGCACCACGCCGTCGAATTCGTGGGTCTGGTATTCGAAAAGGGTGTGGAACAGCCCGAACCGTTCGTCGCCGGTGACGGCCGACACGCCCGCCTGAAAATCCGCCGACGTATTGGACGCCTCGTAGATCGACACTTCATCCACGACCGCCCGGCTCTTCGCCGGCCAAAGCGCGTCGAGCAGCCGCCCGCCCGCGTAGACGGTCAGGAGAAGCGCCAGGCCGAGCATCAGCTTGGAAGGATGGATGGCAATGCGGAAAGCCCGGAAGATATGCGTGAACGGCAGTAGCTGCCGCCAATCAACGCCTTGGAATAGTTGCCCTTCGTCCACCTGGACGGCACTCCTTTCGCCACCGGCCTACACTCGCGCCTTGTCCGGCGGGAAGCTATTATAGTGATGCGCGTCCAAGTGCAAAATCCGGTGACGACGCGAATTCCTCTTGGCGAGGGAGGCCTGGATGAATAAAGTAGTGTCAGCAACGCCCCTCAGCAGGAGATTTCATGGATATTACGCCGACAACCAACACCATAAACTACGACGATTTTGCCAAACTTGATCTGCGCGTGGCCACCGTGCTCGACTGCAAGCCGCACGCCAACGCGGATAAGCTCCTGGTTCTCCAGATTGACCTCGGCAACGAAAATCGCCAGATCTGCGCCGGCCTGCGCCAGCACACGCCGCCGGAGCAGTTGATCGGCAAGCAGATCATCGTGGTAGCCAATCTGGCCCCGAGGCAGATGAGAGGGGAAATCAGCCAGGGCATGTTGCTGGCTGCGACGGACGCCGTGACCGGCAAGGTTATCGTGATCGTCCCATCGGAGCCGACGCCGGCCGGCTCGAAAGTCAGTTGAAATCACATCGAGAAGAAACGAGGCGGAAGGAATGAGAAACAACATCGCGTGGGCCGCACTGCCGGCGCTTGGCATCGCCTTGGCTTGTTCAATCGCACTCGCGCAGGATGCGCCCACTACAGCGCCGACGCGCGAACAATTGCGCCTGGCCGCGATCCGCACCCCGGCCGCTCCGTCCACGCCGCGCATCAATGGCCCGCGCATCTTCGGCGCTCGCCCGGGGCATGCGTTCTTTTATCACATCCCCGTCACCGGCGACCGCCCCATCACTTATAGCGCCCAGGGCCTCCCCGCCGGTCTGACGCTTGACCCCGCCACCGGCAACATCACCGGCCAAACCAGCGACGCCGGAACTCACGCGATCACCTTGACCGCCACCAACGCGCAGGGAACGGCAACCACCCCCTTCTCCATCGTCGTCGGCCCGACCATCTGCCTCACCCCGCCGATGGGGTGGAACTCGTGGAATTTCTTCGCCGCCAAAATCGACGACCCAAAAACGCGCGGCGCTGCCGATTCCATGGTGAACACCGGCCTGGTCGATCACGGCTGGACGTACATTAATATCGACGACACATGGGAAATCCGCGCCCAGGGCGGCGCTGTCGGACGCGATGCCGATGGGCGCATCTTGACCAACTCCAAATTCCCCGACATGAAGGCCCTCTCCGACTACGTCCATTCCAAGGGCCTCAAATTCGGCATCTACTCCTCGCCCGGCCCCACGACGTGCGCCGGTTACTTCGCCACGTATCAACATGAAGACCAGGACGCCCAATCCTACGCCGACTGGGGCGTGGACTATGTGAAATACGATTGGTGCTCCTACGGCACGATCGCCGCGAAGATTACTCTTGATAAATACGGCGAACTGTTGTCCCCCGACGACGCCGCCAAACTGAAAGACCTCAGCGCCCAGCAGGCGGCTTTGCCTCCGCGCAATCGGCGCACGGCCGACCAAAACACGCAAGCCCGCCAGCTCACCATGGACATCAACGCCCTTGAAGCCAAGATCGACCCGGCCAAGAAAAAAGCCATCGACCTGGCCATCCTCCAGGCCCCCTACGCATTGTTCCGCCAATCGCTCGACAAGGTCAATCGCGATATCGTCTATTCCCTCTGCCAGTACGGCAACGGTGACGTCTGGACCTGGGGCGATTCCGTCGGCGGCAATCTCTGGCGCACCACCGGCGACATCAACGCCACCTGGAACCGCATGGCCACCATCGGCTTTGGCCAAAACGCCCACGCCCCCTACGCCGGTCCGGGACATTGGAACGATCCCGACATGCTCGAAGTCGGCAATGGCAACCTCACGCCCGATGAGAATTACACGCACATGACTCTTTGGTGCATGTTGGCCGCCCCCCTGCTGATCGGCTGCGACATGCCCAACATGGACAAATTCACGGTCAGCCTGTTTTCCAATGATGAGGTTCTGGCCGTCGATCAAGATGCGCTTGGCAAGCAAGGCACGCGCCTCAAAGCCGACGGAACCAGCGAGGTTTGGACCAAGCCGCTGGCTGATGGAACGACGGCTGTCGCCCTATTCAATCGCGGCTCCGAACCGGCCACCATCTCCGCCACGTGGTTGGAATTGAAAATCGATCCTCTCCAGCCCATCCGCGATCTCTGGCGGCAGACCGATCTCACGCCAACGCAGGACGCGCTCTCCGCGACCGTCAACGCCCACGGCGCCGAACTGTACCGTATAGGTAGCCCGCGCGCGGGGCAGTAAACGCATGACCGACGGCGCCCCCGATTTTCCCTTTAACATTTCACGCCTCTTCCCCGTCTCATCAGGCGGACAGTCGAGCATTGACCTGCGGCTCGGCGGAAAAGCGCCTGTGGATCGCCAAACTTTCGATCGACTGGTGCTTGAGCACCTGCCTGCCGCCCAGCGGTTTGCGGTCCGCCTGACCGGGCAGCCCGACGCCGCGCAGGATGTGGTGCAGGATGCGCTCGTCAACGCCTCGCGCCGCTGGACAACTTTCCAGGGCCGCTCGGCTTTTAAGACTTGGCTCTTTCAGATCGTCGTGCATGCGTTTCGTGACGATCTGGAGCGCCGATCGCGCCGGCCGGCGAGCGCGATGGAAGATGAGCCGCCCGACCGGCGCGCCAATGATCCGGCGGTGCTGGCCGCTTCGGCGGAACTGGGCCGCATCGTCGCCGCCGCCGTCTCGAATCTGCCGCCGCGGCAGCGCGAAGTCATGGTGCTGCACACATATGAGGAACTGAATGATCTGGAACTCGCGGCCGTGCTGGATATCACGCCGCAAAATGTGCGGACGACTCTCCACCTGGCCCGCGAACGACTGCGACAGGTTTTGCGCCCCTATTTGATTGAGACCGGCGATGGCAACCGACCGACGACAACCTGAAGACGAATTCGATCCGCTGGATCGGCTGTTGGCCCAGGCCCGCTGGGAGGAGCCGGAAGCGGAAACGATGCGGAAACTGCGCCGGCAGTGGAATTCCCTTTCAAACCCTGAGCACCGTTTCACCTGGCCTCGGTTAGTCGCTATGGCGGCGGCCGTCGCATTTGCAGCCACCGCTCTACCGATGCTTCGATATATGCAGCGCCAACCGGCGGCGATTTCGCGTCAACCCACGATAACCGCCTCAACCTTGACGATTGAGCCGCTGGCCCTCAGCCGCCCAGCGACGAATCTCGAAGTGGCGATGCTGCGTCTTTCTGAGCCGACGCAAAAGAAAACGGTCCGGATCATGCCCCAAGGCGTGCCGCTGATCCCGCTGGTCACCGGCTGGGGCGTTAATGTACCGATGACGCAGCCCACGCAGGTCGCGACGACCATCGCCTCGCCTCCCGCCGATCCGGCGTCGCTGATTCGGACTGCGGCTGCTGATCCAAAGGATCGCGATCATGCCCTCGACGAGCTTTCGGCATTGGGACCGGCCCGCGCTGGAAATGCGATGTTCAACCTCGTCGCCGCTCCCTCCACGTCGCAAGCCGCGACCGCCGCCGTCTGTAAAAACGCGCCGGCCTGGACCGATGCGCTCTTTGCCGCGCTGGGCGACGCGAGAACCGCCGTTCGCCAGTCCGCTGCCAACGCCCTGGCGCAAATCGACGGACCAGTCGTCACGGCGCGTCTAACCAATATGGCCCAAGCCGGCGTGCATCGCCGCGAAGCGGTCGCCGCGCTGGTGCAAATTCACTCGCCCCAGGCCCGGCAATTCATCGCCGCCGCCGCCGAAGCGCCGGGGCTGAGCGCGATCGTTCGCTCGGCGTTGGTTCAGTACCAGGAAGTGCATTCTCAAACCGGAGTCGTGCAATGAATCGCAAAACCGTCGTCAGCGTCGCAGTCGCCGCCGTTTCATCAGGGATTCTGGTCCTGCAATCACGGGCTGCGGACGCGCCTGTGCAACCCACGGCGGCGACGACCCCAGACACGCAAACGCGCGTCTATGACGTGCGGGACTTAACCCTGCAAATAGCGGATTATCCATTGAGCGGCGCCTTGGTTTCACCGACCGCGATTGGTCAGGCCGGCGAGGGTAACACGTCTATCAACCAGACAAACCAGGTGGGAATGCAGACAAATTTTGTCGGCAGTAATTCCGGTGGTAATCAGCCGCCCAGACCACTGACACCGATAGAGAACCTGACCAAGGCAATTACCGACACCGTTAACACCGACTCCTGGAAAACCAATGGCGGAACCGTTGGAGCGATCTCTTCCGTCAACGGCGAATTGCTCGTCACGCAGACGCCGGAAAACCTGAAGAAAGTTGACGATATCCTTCAACAACTCAGGAGCGGAAAGCCCCCGACGGTGCGCGTGCGGGCCGATTGGATTCTCCTGCAGCCAGAAAAAGTGGATGGCCTTCTGAAAAATGGCCGCGACGACAAATCAGCCCTCCCGGAAATCAGCCGCGACGCGCTCGACAAAATGGCCGCGGCGGCGCCGCATTACACGGCCAACGTGTCCTGCTTCAGCGGCCAGACCGTGCATCTGGCTTCAGGCCGCGCCAGGACGTTTATTGACCAGGCCTCCCCCGTCGTTGCCCAATCTGCCGTCGGTTACCAGGTGTCACCTGAGATCGTTCAGTACGGT
>JBEKYH010000143.1:0-10352 GCA_049511115.1 Tepidisphaeraceae bacterium
ATCGTTCTGGGGCCGTCCAGCGTGATAACCGTGGGAGCGGTAATCGCGCTTGTTAAGTCAGCGGTATCGAGGGGCTCATTTGGTGCTGCGCCGCTGGCCCAATTCCCGCCCGCGCCCCAGGTTCCGCCAGAGGAAAGCAGCCACGCGGATTCATCTGGGCTTTGCCCCATACTGACGGCGCCGCCATTATTGGCCCCAAGGGCATCGTTTACGGGTGTATCGGTGCTGTCATAAAGGAATTCGTAATCGTGCCAGCCGGTCGTGGTGGGATTAGCGCCGGTGGCTGAGATTTCCATGCGCAGCGCATCCCACATCACGCCTTCACCCTGGCTCAGGCCGAAGGTTAATTCATCGTCCTGCCCCGCCGGATTGAGATCGCTGGTGTCCCATTGGTAGACGATCCACTGGTAATAGCCGGTCGTGCCGCTGCGCTCCATCGGATCATCGCCGGAAAGATTCGCGTAATGCCACACAAGCTGGTGGCCGTTGAGCGCGACGATCAAACTCGATTCCGCCGCGACCAGACCAACCGATAAATCGAGATATCTGCCCAGGCTAAGCTGCTGCGGCGTCACCGTGAAATGCACCTGCCAGTCCGGACCCTTGTAGGTCGCGGGAGACCCGCCGTTGGCATCGACATAGGGTGCCGTTTTTTGAACCACGTAGTTATAGCCATCGTCCGTGGTGTCGGCGCCGTTGGTGAAAACGCCGGCGTACAGCGCTGGATCAAAGACTTGCCAATAGTTAAAGGGCCAGTCATTGAGGTTATTGGTGGCCGGCGTGCTGCCTACGGCAGTCGCATAATAAACCACTGCCCCGGGAACCGGGCTATTCGCCAGGCCGCCCCAATAATCGTAAGCGCCAAGGTAGTTGTTGTTGGCAGGCCCGCCGTTGCCGACATTGCCGTACTCGAACTCCTGTGACGAGCGATCCGGCGTACCGATGGTCCAGATCGACGTCCCGAAATTCTCCGGCGTGAATTTCACGCCTTGAATGACCGTGTTCAAATTAGCCCCAACGGCCACATTGTTCAACCGCGTCTCCCCCCACTGGCCCAGCTCGACGATGCTCAGCCGATACGTGCCGGGCACGACGCTGGGAATGCTCACCTGATCCGTCGCGGGATTGATGTAGCCCCAATACTCGTCGCCCAGATTGGAGTTTTGAAAATTGACGTCATTGTCCGCGAGGATGACGAGATTGCCGTAGGGATTGCTGCTCCAGGCGCCGCTTGTGGTGGCCGTTGCGGTCATGTCGCCGCGCTCCGTCGAGGGAACATAGCCGCTGGAGACCAGCTCCGATTCCGTGTCGTAAAAACTCTTCAGCGAGGGAATCTGCGCCGCCTCCTGGTCGGACAGCGCGGTGGCATCGGCGAGGTTCGTGGTCAGGTTGGTCCCCGGCATGGCGTTCAAGCCGATGTAAAAGGGGCCGAACATGCGGCTGGAATTCACGCCCGTGGGGGGATTATAGCTGGAGCCGCCGAGGTGATCCGAAGCCCAACCAAGCGTTTCCATCGGGCCGGAGCTGACGCCCATGATATTTACATCGTCGGGTCCGCCGGCGAGGCTTTCCGTGCTTGGGTAAACGGACCAGACGCCCAGGCCGTCGGTCCCGACGTAACCATCCACCTGCTGAAACTGGGCCGCCGTGGCGTAGTCATACTTGGTGATGAACTGCCGATTCACGACGCCCGTCGCGCCGTTGGCCATCTCGTAGGCTTCGTTGATTTCGCTCTGGATGTTCTGCCCGTCATAGGTGAAACCGTTGTAATCAATGGTTTCGTTCTGAACATTGCGCCCGCTTCCGGCGGCGCCCGCGGCGGCGGCCTGGGCGTAGTAGCTGGGGAAATTGGCCTGGAAAGATCCCAGGTCATTGACGTTGTAATTGCTGTAGTCAAGTTGCGTGAGATTGAGGTCATCCGTCTTGATGACGAAATCGCCGCCGTAGCCCGTGACCGCCTGGGCGCTGGCGGAGTGGCTGACGACGGTGTACGCGCTGATCCCGGCCGTGTTGTCCTCCAGGATATAATGCGATTGGATGTCCAAGCCCGGCGTTTGCGTGTTGGTCGGCGGATCGTCCTCCCAGATGTCGATGTAGTTCGAGCCGATGTAATAACTCGCCGTTCCGGCCACGCCGCCGCCGTTGTCCTGGGCGTATAGCGCCGAGGTCGCCGAGCCGTGGTTGAGGTTCGGCATGGCGACCGACGAATTGACGATGGAGTAATCCGTTCCGCCCAGCAGCGCGGAAATGTTGGTGAACGTGCCGGTTGTCGAGTTGAACGTGAGGCTGACGATCCCGTTGCTCAGCGTCCAGGCGCTGGCGTTGGAAAAGTTAAAGGTGAGATCGGCGCGCAGGTTCGACGGCGCGAAGAATGACGCTCCAACTGCGGCGGACAGCAGCCATCGGGTTCGTCTGGTCAAACCAAGCCCTCCGGGACAGGTTGATATTAAGTCTACCCCACCGATCGCAGTTTGGGGAGAATTTTTCCCGCGGCTTTTGTCGCGACCTTGCACCCCCTTCCCCCAATGTTTACAGTCCCCCCAAGAACAAACCGATCGCAATCCGATCGCGGGAGCAGGCATGAATCGATGGATCGTCGGCTTGGTGGCTCTTTGGGGGTTGGTCGCCGTGTCGGGTTGCGGCAAGTCGCAGGGAAGCAACGAAATCGTCGTCGGCGAATACGGCTCCATGACCGGCAGTGAAGCCACCTTCGGGCAGGGCACCCATAAAGGCATCATGCTGGCCGTTGACGAGGTCAATTCCTCCGGCGGCGTGCTCGGTAAGCAAGTCCGTGACGTGAATTACGACGACCAGGGCGACCAGGACCAGGCCGTCACCGTCGTTAAACGCCTCATTGACCAGGACGGCGTCTGTGCCGTTCTCGGCGAAGTCGCCAGCACCAACAGCCTCGCCGGCGGCGGCGTCTGCCAGCAGGCCAAAGTGCCGATGATCTCCCCCTCCAGCACCAACCCCGATGTGACCAAAGGCCGTGATTACGTCTTTCGCGTCTGCTTCACTGACGATTTTCAAGGCGCCGTCGGCGCTCAGCTCGCCCTCGATAAAGGCTGGAAAAAGGTTGCTGTCCTGACCTGCGAAAACTCCGACTACAGCAAAAAGCTCGCCCAGTTCTTCAAGGAGAAGTTCCAATCCGGCGGGGGACAGATCGTCGCCGATGAGACTTACGACAAGGATGACAAGGACACCAAAGCCCAACTCTCGCGCATCGCCGCCGCCAATCCCGACGCGGTCTATCTCCCCGGCTATTACACCAACATCGTCCTGATCCTCCGCCAGGCTCGCCAGGATGTGAGCCTCAAGGTCCCCTTCTTCGGCGGTGACGGCTGGGACAGCGCCGAAGTCCTCGCCCTCGGTCCGATCTCCGACGGCTGCTTCTACACCAATCATTATTCCCCCGACGATCAGCGCCCCAGCGTGCAGCAATTCATCAAGGCCTACGAAGCCAAATACAACGGCGAAATCCCTGACGCTTTCGGCATCACCGGCTACGACGCCGCCAAGGTCCTCTTCGACGCCATCAAGCGGGCCAATTCCACCGACCCCACCGCCATCCGCGACGCGCTCGCCCAGACCAAAGATTTCCCCGGCGCCGGCGGCAACATCACCATCGACGAAAACCACAACGCCCGCAAACCCATCGTGGTCCTGGAAATCCAAGGCGGCAAGACTCATTTAGCCGAGACCATCAACCCGCAATAAAAATCAATTTCTCACCACAGAGGACGCGGAGGACACAGAGGAATGCGAATAAGAAAGAGTTTTTGATTCTGATCTTCCCTCTGTGTCCTCTGCGTCCTCTGTGGTGCAAATTTTCTTTTCAATTCGCGAAATTCATGCAGCTTTTCGTCCAGCAAATCGTCAACGGCCTATCGCTCGGCGCGGTCTACGCCCTGATCGCGCTCGGTTACACCATGATCTACGGCGTCCTCCGCCTCATCAATTTCGCCCACGGCGACGTCTACATGGTCGGCGCGGTGATCGCTTATGCCCTGACCAGCGCGTTAGTCGCGCATGGCGTAGCTATCTGGATCATTCTCCCCACGATTTTCGTTGGCTCGATGGCCGGCTGCGCCATCCTGGGCTTCCTCATCGAGCGCATCTGCTATCGCCCCCTGCGAAATCAGCCGCGCCTCGTCGCTCTGATCACGGCCATTGGCGTATCCCTTCTGCTGGAAAACCTATTCCAGAATTCCCTGGTTTTCGGCGCGACGCCGCGGCACATGCCCACGCTGATCCCCGTTCACACGGCCCTGAGCCTCAAGCTCCCCTCCTGGTCCACGCCCGTCACGCTCACCAACATTGACCTCATCAGTTTCGGCCTCACGCTCGCCCTCATGGCCGCTCTCACGCTATTTGTATTGAAAACGCGCATGGGCCTTGGCCTGCGCGCCGTCTCCTATCGTTTCGACACCGCCTGGCTCATGGGCATCAACACCGACCGGATGATCTCCTTCACCTTCATGCTCGGATCAGCCCTCGCCGCGGTGGCCGGCGTGATGGACGCGATGCGGTATGATGTTGAACCCCTCATGGGCTTGCAGCAGGGCCTCAAAGCCTTCGTCGCCGCCGTGCTCGGGGGCATCGGCTCAATTCCCGGCGCTGTCGTCGGCGGCCTGCTCATGGGCATCGTCGAAGCGCTCCTTCGCGGAATGATCCTCCCCAGCGCCTACACCGGCTACAGCGACGGCGCATCATTCTTAATCCTCATCCTCGTGCTCCTCGTCCGCCCCAGCGGTCTGTTCGGCAGGCATACGCCGGAGAAGGTATGACCACGTATTACCCCCCTTCTGCCGTCGCGGCCGCCGCGCGAAAGCGCCCATTCTGGCTCACGAATCTCCTCATCCTGATCCTCATCGCCGCCGCATGGCCCATCAGTCACGCCGCAACTCATATGCTGGCGCAACGGCAGTATCGAACGCTGAATTACCCCTTTGACATTCTCATACACATCGGCATCGCCATCATCCTCGCCGTCAGTTTGAACCTCATCAACGGAATCACTGGCCAATTCTCCCTCGGCCACTGCGGCTTCATGGCCATCGGCGCCTATGTCTGCGGCGTCATCGCACGAGAGGGCCTGCCCCTCGGTTGGATGGCCGGCCCGGCGCTTTTCGGAACGCTCGTGCTCGCCGGTTTGCTCGCTGCCGCGGCGGGAGTTCTCGTCGGAGTGCCGTCGCTGCGCCTTAGCGGCGATTATCTCGCCATCGCCACCCTCGGATTCGGCCAGATTATCGTCGTCATCCTCAACAAAACCGAATCCATCGGCCACTTCACCGTCGGCGGCTCCGCGGGCTTGCACGACATACCCGTCCTTACCAACTTCTTCTGGACCTTCGGCTGGGCATTGGTCTGCGTGGTGACCGTGTGGCGCATCGCTCACTGCCTCAAGGGTAAATCCTTCTGGGCCGTCAGCGAGGACGAGATCGCCTCCGCAGCCGTCGGCATCGATCCGACGCGCGTGAAAGTGACGGCATTCGTCCTGGGAGCCTTCTTCGCCGGAGTCGCCGGCGGCCTGTATGCCATGTGGGAGGGAAACCTTTCTCCCGGATCGTTCAACTTCATGAAATCCATCGAAGTCGTCGTCATGGTCGTGCTGGGTGGATCGGGGAGCATCGCCGGCTCAATACTCGCGGCCGCCGTGCTGACTTGGCTTCCCGAGCAATTGCGATTTATGGAGGATTGGCGCCTGGTCATTTACGCGCTCCTCCTGATCAGCATGATGCTCCTGCGGCCCCAGGGTTTGCTGGGACGCAAAAGGTAACGCGCTACTGATTTTGGGAAGGATTGGCTCTTTCGCGATGGCGACCTTGGAATTGTGCGATGTCTCCCTCAGCTTCGGCGGCCTGCGCGCGCTGGCGCATTTTAATTTCTCCCTCGATTGCGGCGAACTGGCCGCCCTCATCGGCCCCAACGGCGCCGGCAAAACCACCGCCTTCAACGTCGCCACCGGCGTTTATGCGCCCACCTCCGGCGACATCAAACTCGACGGCAAAAAAATCACCGGCCAAAAACCCTTTCGCATCAACCGCCTGGGCATGGCCCGCACATTCCAGAATATCCGCCTCTTCGGCAAGATGACCGTCCTGGACAACGTGCTCGTCGCGGAAAATCAATCGCTGCGGCGCGGATTCGCCGCCGCCGTCATCCACACGCCGGGGGTAGTCGCTGAGGAGCAAAGGCATCGCGACAAAGCCATGGACCTGCTCTCCACCTTCGACTTAGCCGACCGCGCCGGCAACCTCGCCTCCAGCCTCCCCTACGGCCAGCAGCGCCGCCTCGAAATCGCCCGCGCCATGGCAAGCAGCCCGCGCATTCTGCTCCTCGACGAGCCCGCCGCAGGCATGAACCCCAACGAAAAAATCGATTTGATGGGCCTCATCCATTTCATCCGCGACCGCTTCGGCGTGGGAATCTGGCTCATCGAGCATGACATGAAACTCGTCATGACCATTTCCAAGCGCATCACCGTCCTCGATCACGGCGAAATCATCGCCGTCGGAACGCCCCAGGAAATCCAGCAGGATCCCAAGGTCGTTGAAGCATATCTGGGTGAGCCGGGGTAGGCTGCTGAAATAGAAATGTCCGCGTTCCAATGCTCGTAAAAATCTCCCCATGCTCCTGACGATTTCCAATCTTCAAGTTTCCTATGGCCCGATCGCAGCCCTGCGCGGCGTGAGCCTGGAAATCGAGCAGGGCCAGATCGTCACCCTCATCGGCGCCAACGGGGCCGGCAAAACCACCCTCCTCCGCACCATCAGCGGACTGATCCCCCCCACCGCCGGCGCCATCACCTGGCGCGGGACCGACGGCATCGAAGCCGATCTCGCTCGCCTGCGCCCCGATCGGATCGTGGGATTGGGCATCAGTCACGTCCCCGAAGGCCGGCAGATTTTCGCGAACCTGACCGTCAAGGAAAATCTCCTCCTCGGCGGCTACCAGCAGCCGCATCACGCGCTCTCGACCGACATCCGCCGCGTCTACGAATTATTTCCCGTCCTCCACGAGCGCCGCCGCCAGCGCTCCGGCACCCTCAGCGGCGGCGAGCAACAGATGCTCGCCATCGGCCGCGCCCTCATGGCGCGCCCGCGCCTTCTCTTGCTCGACGAACCCTCCCTCGGCCTGGCTCCCATGGTCGTGCGCAAAATCTTCCAGATCATCCGCCAGATCAACGCCGCCGGCACAACCGTCTTCCTCATCGAGCAAAACGCCCACATGGCCCTGGCTGTAGCCAACCGCGCCTACGTTTTGCAAACCGGCCAGATCATCCTGGCGGATTCAGCCGCCAATCTGCTGCAAAATCCGGAGGTGAAGCGGGCCTATCTCGGCGGTTAATCGGGGCGGTCAATGGTATTGGGCACATTGGGAAAGCTCCCGCCGGGAGCGCGCAGCGGGTCGATCGACGGATTCAACAGGACGCCGCCTGATTGCACGGCCGTTCTGTCCCCCGCTTTAGTGCGAATATAACCCTGCAACACATTGGCCGGCCGAAAGTTCGGCAGGATCGCCAGTGACATCTCGTCGTAGAGGCGTGCGTTCGACCAATCGTTCTGCGCGTAATAGGCCAACCCAAGGAAAAAAATAACCCGCGGATTGGCCGGCCGTTTTTCGTACGCGTCCGTCCAGATGGAGAGCGATGATTGGTACACGCTATTCCGCGCGTAGGTCACGATCCCCAGTACGCCCGCCGTCACCCCGACTGCAATCAGGAACGGTTTGACCCGCCCGGCAAGTTTGCCCCATACAAATGCCAGAACAAAAATAATCACCGACGCGATCGGCAGGTACATGCGCCTCTCCGCCGCGATTTCCGTGAAATTCGGCAAAAAGCTCGAGGTCGGACCAAGGATCAAAAAGAACCATGCCCCCAGAAATCCCTCCCACCGCCGCAAGATGCAGCCAATCACCGAAGCGACAAGCGCGACGGTAAGAACCACGCTGGGGACAAGCCAACCCAGAAAATACTTGATCTGGTCCCACAGGACGTGGTTAGAAGTAAATATCGCCTTCGGCGGCCACCAGTACCAGATGATTGGCCAATCAAAATAATCGATGACCAGTCCGCGCGGCCATATGGTCAGCCAAAGGTAATAGTGAATGATGATGGCCTGCGTCCGAAGATAGGGAATACGGCCAACATAGCTGAGGCCATACCCGCTCTTGGATGCCAAATCGGCGCCATGCAGCTCGATGGGGATGATGATCATGGTCAGAAAGAGAGCGAGAAGACAAAGATATCTGCCCCGCGAATTCCGCGTAAATAACAGCCACCCGATGAGGGGAATAGTCACGGCTAGTATCCAACATAATGCCGAAAGAGCCGGCCGATCGTCTGATTGCAGAAATACGTAGTTGAACGCATAAAGCAGGACGAGCCCGGGGCAGATTAGCAGCATCAGGCAAAGGAAAAGAATTCTATCGCGCCAGGATGACTCCCCGGGCAAAAATACCCATACATATAGCGCCGCTAGAAACGGCGCCACCACCATCACTTCTTTAGACGCCATCCCCGCCGCGCACGCGATCACCGCCAGAATCCACCATCCAATCGGATCTCGCGATTCCGCCGCCCGCGCCAGCGCATACAGCACCAGCAGCAGGAACATGGCCATCATCGTCTCGGTGCGCTGCGTGATGTACGTGACCGCCTCAGTCTGCAGCGGATGCAACGCCCAGATGAGCGTCACCGCCCCCGAAAAAATCGACGCGCAGGAATCAAACCGATGCTCCCATCGCGGCATCAGCATGGTGCGGCGCAAAACTCCAAACAACAGCAGCGCGCACGCAATATGCGTCCCCAGATTAAACAGGTGAAATCCCACCGGCGAAGGCACCGTCGAGCCTTCCATCACGATTTGCGGCGCAAAATGGTAATTCAGCGCCATCGACAGGCATGTCAAAGGCCGGCCGTTGAGGACCGTGCCGGGATCTTCGGACATGGACGTGCGCAGGGGAAAAACCGAGCGGACGTGCGTATTGCTCAGCACTGCGTTGTAGTCATCAAAAATGAACGGTCCCTGCAGACTGTCCGCATACGCCGCCGCAATCGCAGCGACTATGACAATCGGCATCACCCAATTCACCCATGCAGGCGGAGCCGCCGCGGACGTGGTCATCGTCTTCATTTATCGCCGTTGTAGGGGGCCCGATCAAGCAAAGGATTTTGCGATCGTCCGATAACCGGCCACAGCGTCACGCAACGGTCCTTCTTTTCTTTGCTCTTCGACCTCAGTCCTCAGTCCTCAGTCCTCAGCACTCAGTCCTTCTCCGCCGCCTGTTGCATTCCGCCCCGTTGGTCGAAGTAACCAATATGGTCACTCGACGTGCCACCCTGACCGGCTTCGCTCTGCTCCTGGCCGTCCTGATGGCCGCCGCCGGCGCCAAGGCCATCCTCTACGACACCCTCGATCCCGATCTCTTCTGGCGCCTCCGCGTCGCCGACCAGTTGCACGATCAATCCTTCCCCGCCCCCATCATCGATCACCTTTCCTTCGCCTCCAGCAAGGAACCGTGGACCCCCTACTCCTGGCTCGCCGATCTCGCCATCAAGCGCCTCTGGGACTTCGGCGGTTATCGGACCGCCATCGCCGCCGAAGCGTTGATGACCGCGGATTTGGTCCTCTTCATCGGACTAACCGCCCTGGAAATCAGCATCACCCACCACGGCCGCCCCAGATATCTCGCCGCCGCACTCGCCGCATTCACCGGTGAATTCCTTTCCCTCGCCTATCTAAGTTTTCGCCCGGTAACTTTCGCCCTGGTTCTGCTCGCCGCGATTGCCTGGCTCCTCCAGCGTGATCAGCGATTAGGCGGCCGATCCCGCGCGGTCTGGTGGATCATTCCGCTCACGGCCCTGCTGGCCAACGTGCATTTATACGTCGTCTTTGCACCCCTGGCCGTCGCCGCGGTTTTCCTCGGCGAAATCTGTCGAAGTGCCGCCTATGGATCGGGAACTAACGTAAAGCGCTGGGCCGTACCAACCCGACGTGACTCAATCCTCCTCGCCGCCACATCCCTCGCCTCCCTCGCCACCCCCATGCTCCCCGGCGCCCTCGCCGCCGCCTGGCATTATCAATTCCACGACCCCATGGTCAGCGGCAACACCATCGCCGAAATGCAGCCCTTCTATCGCGGCCAACTCGGCTCAATCTCCGCGATCCTCGTCGCGATTGTCATTCTCGCCGCCCTCATAAATCGCCGGCGATTGACCGCCGGCAACTGGCTGCTCTTAGGCATAAGTCTCCTCGCTCTCCTCCGCCTCGGCCGCTTCGCTCCGATCTTCGCCATCTTCGCCGTGCCAACCCTCGCCGCGACTTTGCCCCAATTGTCCGACGTCG
>JBEKYH010000144.1:0-10351 GCA_049511115.1 Tepidisphaeraceae bacterium
TACAGTCGGCCCGGTAGAAGCAGCTTAATTTCAAATACAGCTTGTCCACGTCAGTCGCGGGAACTGCGGTGGCGTAGAGATCAACGGCTTTGTCAAAGAGTTGGCGGGCCTTGGCCAGGCGATCGCGGCGGGCCGCTTCGACTTCCGCGGCTCCGGCGGCGCCGTTGGCGGTGCTGGCCAATTGCGTCGATAGCAACGACGCGCTCTTGCGATAGCTGTCGGCCATCAGGAACGTGAGCTGGGGAAGCTGCGGATCGTTGGGATATCGCTGCACCATTTCATCCAGGCGCGCGATGGCCAGTTCAAACCGCTGCGTGCGATAGTAAAGCTGGGCCAGTTCAAACAGCGATTGGCGGAATTCCTGCGCGCCCGGATCGACGAAATTGCTAGTATCCACCACGTCCAGGAGAACTTTTTCCGCCTTTGGATAATCCTGCGGGCCGCGGGCGATGTACGCCTCGGCGAGCGGCACGGCCGATTTGCTGGCGGCCAGGCTCTTGGGATACATGAACTGATTGCGCTGAAATGCGCTGATGGCTTTATCGAAGAGGCCCGCCGCCTGATAAGCGTTTCCCAGGCGCAGCAGCGCATCAGGGGCCAGCACATCGCGCGGGCGTTCAGTGGCGAAAAGCTCAAGCGAGGAAATGACGCGCGGGAGATCGCCGGCGGCATCGTATAGATCAATGGCATGCCAGAGGGCCTCGCCATACCCCTTGTCGTCGGTCATGGTGAGGGCGTGCGAGAAAGCCATGAAGGCGTCGCCGGCCTTGTCGCGCGTGTCGCGAACTTCCTGAGTGCGGCGAATCTGCTCCGCGGCCGGAGCGTCGGCGATGGATTGCTCGATCTGAGTAGCGCGCTTCTCGTAAAAATCGCCCAGTCGCGCGTAAAATGCGGCATCGGGGGCGGGGATCAGTTGCCGCTCATCATCCATCACTTCCAGCGCGGCCTCATATTTTTCCTGGCCGGCCAGAATGTCGGCGGCCTGATTAAAGCCGTTGACGGCCTCGGCCTTGAGGACCGCCCGAGACGGGCGCGCCGCGATATCGGCGGCGAGGTCGTGCAAATCCTGCAACCCGCCGTCGGAATCGCCGAGCATGATGCTGCACACGCCGCGGCCCAGCCGGGCCAGCGGGGCGTATTCTGATTCAGGATGATCTTCGATGGTTACCTTATAAAACGAATTGGCCGTCGCGGGGTCGCGACGATCCTGATAGATGCGGCCGAGCACGTAGGTCGCGTTGCCGTCCAGCGGGTGGCTCGGTTTCAATTGATCGCGCGCCAGGCGCAGATATCGTTCGGCCTGGGCGTCATCCCCTTCCTTCCAGGCGCAGTAGCCTAACTGGTAATTGAATTCACCCTGGGCAACGGTATCGGTGTTGAGTTTGAGAGCCTGCGCCAGCAGCGTGCGCGCGGGGGCGAACTGATGCTGATCGATGAGCAACCCCGCCTTGGCTCCCAGGGCCCAGGATCGTTCGGCGGCGGTCAGTTCCTTTTGCTTGAGGTAATCATCGAGATCGTCCGACGCAGTGGAGGCTTGATCGGTGTCCAGCTCGAGCTCAATCAGTTTCCGCCGCAGGTCCAGGCCGTGGTCGGGGTCGAGGACGATGGCCTGACGATAATGCTCGATGGCCTCGGGCAGGTGGCCCAGCGATGCGTTGGCGTCGCCGAGGCGGCGGTGAATCGCCGCGTCCGGCTCCACGCCGCCGGCAAGGGCAAGCTCGGTCTGCTCGATGATGCGGCGATCATTTTCAGGGACATCAAGCTTTAACTGTTTTTGGCCGGCTTCCAATGCCTGGCCCAGGAGCAGGTGAACCGTGGCTTCCTTGTAGGGAACCAGATCGCTTTCGGTATGGAGGATGGCGTTGAGCTGTTCGAGCGCGGCGTCGGGGCGATCCTGCTGGAGGTAATGCTGGGCGACGGCGATCTTGTCGTCGATGGTGGCCCGGCGGGCCGGATTGATAAACAAATACCCGGCAACGGCGAACAGACCGATGGAGATCACCAGTGAGGGGAACTGCCAGAGTTGGGACAGCCCGCGCATCGAGCTACGCGCAGCCATGGCTTCCTTGCCTTTCCAACCAATTGCCGAGCTCTCAGTCCTCGGCGGTTCGATCTTCCTGATCGTCTTTCGGCTCAATCCGAGCCGTTTGCGCAGTAGGCCTTGATATTATCGGCCATACAACGGTTGAAAATATAATGATCCTTAAATAAAACGCAAATTTGTGGGGGCGGGCATTTGTTGGGAGATGTTTCGTTCGTGGCTGAGCGATGGTTATTATTCGGCCTCAACAGATTACCCGGACGACCGCAGTGTAGGTCAACCGTAAGGATTCCCCGATGGACTTTGCCAACTCAGTCAACGGAGTGCCGATCCGGTTGACCTACGAGCGATGGCATCATATCGTCGAGAACCACGATGAGTTGGCAGGCTACTTTCACGAAGTGCTTGAAGTCGTGGAGGAGCAAGAGTTTATTCTGCGTGGAAACCGGGGTGCCTTCAAGGCGGTGCGCAACCGCGGAAAAAGAAAATGGCTCGTGGTGGTATACCGCGAGGTGTCGCGGACTGACGGCTTCGTAATAACTGCGTACCTGTTGGACACCAGACCGAAGGGAATAATCGGATGGCGACGACCATAACGCCCGCAACGCAAGATTTCGTCGCCAAGTGCCAAGCAATGGCGTTGAGTATGCTCCGCCTGCCGGCACAGCATGTTTGGGTCGATTACGACCAGGAGGCGGACGTCCTCTATATGAGCTTTCGCAAGCCACAAAACGCAACCAAGACCATCGAAGTGGATGACGATATCCTGATCCGTAAGAATGGCCGGACCATTGTCGGGGTGACGATTTTGAATGCCAGCACCCGACGAGATTAATCGCTGATTGAGACGAATCCATCGCAAATGGTCGTCCCGATTTTTCGCCTGCCAAGATTGCCGAGAGGCCGAACGCCAAAGGGAGTTGAACCTTAACTTCTGATATCACCCATCGGCGCGCCCTCAAATCGACTCGCGGGCTTATATGCTATCGTGATGCTTAATCTTGCCTACCTATTCGACGACGCTAACCAAGCCCTAACCAGGCATTCCGACCACCTCAAGATAGCTCCGTTGCCGGCAGCAGTATATATGATGCAGGTCGACGTGATTAATCACTATCACCACGCTCTGGATCATTACCTTACCCTGACTTTAAATGAGCCGTACCTGCAAAAGTCGTCACTTGGTCCGCCGTACAGAAAATGGGCGTTCTTTACCAACAAAGATTTCGAGATGCTTTCGTTTGCGATCCACAACCTGTTGCGCTACACGAGTCGGCTGTGGCACGAAACAGAACACGTTGCTTTGCAAGAGACTCGGCGGTTCTCCGAAATGAAGGGAAAGAGCAACACGTACACCAAACCACTTTGCGACATCAAATATCAGCACAAATCCATCGGAATTGTCATCGACGAGGACAACCATCTGTCCATAACCGCCCTACGCGTCAGCCCGCCTTTGGGACATATCGTGACGCGGGGTAAGTCAGGCGGTCCCTCGGAGTATTTGCTAGTTACGCGCGACGCCGCTGGACAGGAACACGAACGGGCAATCGAGGAAGTCGAATATATGCGACGTCGGCCACAGCTTCGACCCGAGAGACTTGACATCGGAGATCGTTCAACCCTGGCGGCCCTGCGGGATCGCGGCAAGAAGGAGATTTCGGAGCTTGTGTCAAAAAATGAACTATTTGGGAATGCGTGCAACGAATTCTATCGGTCGGTAAATCCGGCCGCCCCCTTTAAGAACCTGAATCAGGAATACTGGACTTAGGCGTGATGTTCGATGTACGCGGTAATCACGTTAGGTCAAAACCGCCAGAACGCCGAATGGCTCCATTCAGTATCCGCGTCACGGCGCCCCTCATCAATGATATTCTGGGAGTCAGAGGCGATTCTGTCGCCATAGATGCGGCGCAATCGTTGGCCGAAGTCGGGCCAATTTGAGTCGTTGACCGGCTGGGAACTTATGCCGCCCTTTTTCATAGCATCGAAAAGATGCTCGAAAAGGGTCCTCTCCTGTTGCGGCAGCGCAGCCACCTGTTTGATAAGCTCCGTGGCGCTCATGTGATAATTGTAGCTTCCGGATTTGACGCCGCCAATTATTTGTCGCGGAACGACTCTCGGCATTGTGAAATGGACGCGGTTCCCGGTCTACCCAAATATATCCGCCGCCGCGGCGATCTTATCAGGGAGAACCTGCGTGACTTCCTCAAACGCGGCGTGGTTCAGGCCCAGGTTGTTCAGCTCGTTCTCCTCGATCTTCTGATTGAGGGCGGTGAGGTTAAATCCCTGGTTTAACTGGCAGCAAAGCGTATCCGCCACGCGAACCAGGCCGACCAAGAGGCGGTCTTCGCCGGGTTCGGCGGGGTGGTGATGCAAAGCGGCGACCTGCTGGCAGCGCTGCGGGAAACGCCAGCGGTGGGCCAGGCCGCAGCCGAGTTGGGCGTGGTCCATGCCGATGATGCGCTGCTCGATGGCGCAGAACTCTTCGCCGCTGTTGAGCTTGGCTTCCTCGCAGACCTGCCGCAGTTTTTCCGGCCAGAGCTGGACGTGGGCGAGTAATCCGACATCGTGGATCATGCCGGCCAAAAATGCCTCATCGGCCACAGGGAGGCGAAGATGCAGGGCCAGTTCCTTGGCGGCGACGCCGACAGCCACGCAATGCACCCAAAGGTCGCGCGCGCCGAACGGCTCGCAAAGTTTTACGCCGCGGAAGAGTTGCCCGAGGCTGGCCGCGACGGCTAGGTTTTTCACGCCATTGAGACCGAGCAGGACGATGGCCCGCTCGATGCTGCCGATCTGTCCCGGAAGGCCGTAGAAGGAGCTGTTGACGACCTTGAGAATGCGCGTGACCAGGGCCGGATCGTGCGAGACGATCTCGTGAAGTTGGCCGGCGCTGCTGCGCGGGTCTTCGACGGTCTTAATGATCCGCGCGGTGACTTCCGGCAGTGTGCCGATGGTGGTGAGCTTACCCAATGCCTCGGCGATCAACGCTTCGCCATTAGGAGTCGAGGGTGCGGCAGGCGTCGAAGGCTTTGCGACGGGTGGCGTGGCGATGGCACTCATGCAAGGTTCCCCAAAAGCTTTCCCTCCCCTCCTCTGCATATCGAGCAAGGGGAATCATGACTTAATACAAAAATAAGTGAGCGCAATTTGTAGGGTGGGCATCGCCCGCCATCGTGGCGGGGGCGGTGGGCGATGCCCACCCTACATTTATCTAATACGCGATGAGCTTGCTGAGGATTTTGTTGTCAATGTGCAACTGACTGAGGATTCGGGCGATGGCCTTTCCGCTCGGCTGGCCGGCTGCGTAGGGATTGGGTGATCGGCTTCGTTTGGGGCGGCCCTTATTCCAGACGGCCCCTACCGCTTGGCGGATTGCCCGGCGGTCATACGAGACATCAATTACATCCGCGCAGCGCTCGCGGCCGGCTTGGCGCGGGCCCACGTTGATGGCCGGCGTATGGAAGCTGGCGGCTTCGATGATGCCCGACGAACTGTTGCCGACAATCAGGGCGGCATCGCGCAATAGTCCGAGAAAAATGTCGCGGCGGACGTTGGCTTTGACCAGGCAGCGATCGTTTTTGGCGGCATGCCGCCACTGGCGGAGGATTCCTTGGGCGCCGGGGTCGTTGTTGGGATAGACGATGACCGCGCGATCGACGCCGACCGAGAGGGCGGCGGAAAGGAGATTCTCCGCGCGACGGGCTTCGACTACTGGGTCGGGTTCGATGGGGTGGAGAACAACCAGGGCATAGCGGTGCGGGGTTAGGCCGGGGCAATCTTCCGCGACGGTGGACCAAGGGGCGGCGGATTGGACAATGCCGTCAATCCCGGGAGAGCCGACACGATGAATGCGCCATTTATCCTCGCCGAGGCGAAGCAGTCGCGCGGCGCTTTCGGCGGTGGCCGGAAAATGAACATGCGCGAGTTTGCTGATGGCGTGGCGGAGCGAATCGTCAGCCTGACCCAGGGCGCGATCGCCGCCGTGAATGTGAGCGAGAACGCGGCCGCTTAGAACGGCGGCGGATGCGGCGGCGAAGGCTTCGACGCGGTCGCCGACGACCAGGACGATGTCGGAGTGGAGTTTTTCCAGCGCGGCGGCGATGCCTGCCATGGCTTGGCCGGTGGCGATGGCGCGGGAGCCGGACGTCTTGCGTGGCCACTGGCGATCGCTTGTGGGAATCGCGTGGCGCGGAGCCCCCGCCCCAACCCTCCCCCGGACTACCGGGGGCGGGGGAAGAAAGGCCGATTTGAGTGGTACAGCGATTGCCGTGTCGAGCGGCCAGGGGACGACCGCGTTGATCTCCCAGCCGGCGGCGGAAATGTCTTTGAGCGTGCTTCCGCGCGATGCATCAAGGTGCATGCCGGTGGCGATGATTTGCAGAGTAAGGCTAGGGTCGTCGCGGATCGCTTCCAGGACGGATTGCATCAAGCCGAATTCGGCGCGCGTGCCGGTGACGAAACAAACGCGGCGGCGAATCCTGGAAACGCGATCGGCCATTTTTACGCAATCATGTTGGGGTTAAACATCTGGCCGGGCGTAAGCGCGCGGGTGGCTGTTTTGCCCACGAATTCGTCAATTCGCGCGGCCAGGACGCCGGTGCCGGGGCGCTGGACAGTGAAATCGGCCTCGCCAAGAACCGTGCCCTTTGCGACCGGGCGGGCGATGACCAGACTCTGCCGGCTCACGCGGCGCACATCGCGCTCGGCCGGCAGGACGCGCTTGCCGGGAGTTCCCAGCGATGCTTCGGCCAGGCGAATCAGCCGCACGTATTCGGTGAACGCCGGCACATCGAGGCTGGCGGCGTGATCCGGTCCGGGCGCGCGGCAGTCCAGAGTAAGATGCTTTTCAATAAGTCTCGCCCCGGCGGCGACAGCGAGAGCGCCGCAGATTGTCTCGCTTGTGTGATCGGAGAAGCCGACGGGCACGCCAAACAAATCGCGCAGCTCGCCAATCCAGGAAAGATGCGCGTCTTCAAGTCGCGTGGGGTAGCTGCTGATGCAATGAAACAAGGCAAACGGCGCCTTCCACGACGCGAGCCACGCATGGGTGAGGACGATCTCCAGCATTTCCGCCGCGCCGGTGGAGATCAACAGGGGCAGGCCGAGTTTGGAGGCGGCATGAAGCAGCGGCTTGTTGACCAGGTCGGGTGAGGCGATTTTGATCGCGGGGGTATTGAGGGATTCGAGCAACGGCAGATCGCCCAGTGAAAATGGCGTAGCCAGCAGCCACAAACCGGCGGATTTGACTTCGGCGGCGATTTTGCGGACTTGGTCGTCGGTCAATTCATATTGCCGCAGCATCTCGATCGCCGACTTCTGGCTGGAGCGCTGCTTTTGATATTTGGCGAAATCACAACTTGGGTGCATGAGCCGGTCGGCGCGGAATAGTTGCAGCTTTACCGCATCGGCGCCGGCCTTTTTTGCGGCGCGGACAAGCTTAAGAGCTTTGGCAAGTGAGCCGTCGTGGTTGACGCCGATCTCGGCGATGACCAGCACGGGACTCTTGGGACCGATGGAGAGGGATTTTTTCATTGCCGGCGTCCGTCAGGGCAATCGCTTGGTGGAGAACTTGAATTATCCCCTCGCTCTGTACTCAGCGAGAGGGCTAGGGTGAGGGTCGTCTTTGACTTGACATTAAAATATGGCTCATACGAAGAACCCTCACCCCGACCCTCTCCCTGAGTACAGGGCGAGGGAGAAATCCCACGGACTTTTTCACTTTCGAGTCCGCGATTCACGCCGCGTTCCTTGCGGCGAGGCGTTCACGCAAAACCGCCTCGGCCCAATAGAGATCGCGCTGGTGGTCGATTTCGACGGTCTCGCCGGTTTCGGTTTCGATGCCGCGGCGATCGATGCCAAAGAAGGCGTGCGGATCGTCGGGAAATTCGCGGCCGCGCAGAAGAGACGCGCGCGAGACGGCGACCACCGCCCCATCATGCAAAAACAGCGGCGTTAAATCCTGGCGGCGATGAATGCTTCCGGGCGTGAGGGGCGTCACGATGTCGCCGTCCAGGCGGCTCATCCAGGCGGGATGCCATTTACCCACCGGACAGAAACTGCGGACGGAATCGCAACTGGTGCGCTCGAGAAGCTCGATGGCCCGGTCGATGACGCCTTTGCCGCGCACGGGGACATTGCCGTAGAGAACGACGGCGGCGGCGAAAGTGATTTTTTGCGCCCGCTCGACTTCATCCAGCGCATGCAGCATGACATCCTGAACGGAAGCCTCGGGCCCGGCCAGTTCCCCAGGACGCGCGATCGAATCAATGCGCCGAGCTTGCGCGAGCGCCGTGACATAGGGGCAATCCGTCGTGACGACAAGCCGCGTGATTCGGCGACAAGTCAGGGCGGCATCGAGCGTGTAATCAATCACCGGCCGGCCCAATAGCGGGAGGAGATGCTTATTACGCAATCCCACGCTCCCGGCGCGGGCGAGGATGACTCCCAGGACGGACGGCGCGTTTTTTTCGTCAGGTGTACTCATAGGCGATGCCATTGTTTGCACTGAGCGCAGGCGGGATGTTTGTCCCATTGGCCGGCGCGGTGATCGCGGCGCATAGCGGCGAGGGCAAGCGAGGCTTCCTCCAGCGTCGAACCGAGCGATTGGCGTGAGAGGACGTCCTG
This sequence comes from Tepidisphaeraceae bacterium, assembly GCA_049511115.1. Classification (GTDB taxonomy): domain Bacteria; phylum Planctomycetota; class Phycisphaerae; order Tepidisphaerales; family Tepidisphaeraceae; genus JBEKYH01. Next base: position 8,672 of record JBEKYH010000144.1, read on the forward strand.
TTCGCACGAGACGAACTGGCCGTCGCTTTGCACCATCAGACGCCGGTCGAGGCTGGCGCAGGGCCGCCGGCGCGGGCCGGCCATGTCGGCGGGTGAGACGTCTTCGATCAGGCCGGCAAAATCGCTCGGGCCCCTGACCACGGCGGCGCGCAAGGTGCGCAGCCAATGGTCATACCAGATTTCCATTTCACCCTGATTCTGGCGGCATTTGACGAACGTCGGTACGAGTAGCGGCGCGCCGCGCAAACCGCGAAGTTCAATGAAGGCTCTTATATTGCCAACAGCCTCTGCAAAAGCGTCGCGGCCCATTACGGCGGCATATGTCGCGGCGCGGGCGGCGGGAAGATGGACGCTCACAATGTCCACGCCGGATTCGATAAGGGGGGCGATACGCTCGGAGGGGACATCGACAAAATCTGTTTCCAATGTGATGGCGGCGATGCTGGAATCGCGAGCGGCCTGGATGATCTCCAAGACCTGGGGATGGAGCATTGGATCGCCGACGCCGGCGAGAACGAGGCGCGCGTCGTCGAATTCGGCCAACGCGCGGAAGATGTCCTTGGCGCGTTCGAGGGTCATCGGCGGGCGCGCGATCGAGAGGCGACGGCCGGGCCAATAGATAGGGACAGTCGCGCGATCGGTGTTCAGTTCCATGACCAGTTCGCGCGGAACGGACCGATCAATTTGAGCGTTGGCATGAGCGTCGACCGCGGCGAGCAACCCCATCGCATCCGTGCCGATCAGTTCGCCGTTGAGATGGGCCGTGGCCGCGGACAGTTGGTCGATTTGCCGCTGGGAGTCGAGGCTGAAACGGCGCGACGTGCGGGCCAGCGGAACGGGGATAGGCACGCAGGCCGGATCGGCGATGGGGTCATGCTGCGGAGTATCGGGCCGATAGGTGAGCATGATGCCGGGATACATGCGACCGGTGGCGAGTTTGGAGAGCAGGGTCGTCGAAAGGAGAACGCCGTTGAGGCCGGGGGTGGCCTGGGAAAAGCAAAGGTCCAGGTCGGGTAGTCCGGCCGCGTGATCGAGAAGACCGGTGATTAACGCCGGATCGATCAGCGCGGCTGCGGGGTCGATCAGGAGCAGGCCATCGGCGGCGGCGGAGCGAGCGAGCTCGTTTAGCCAGGGACCATGAAAGCCGCGATCAAATGCGCAGGTTCCAAGCAGCCCGCCGCGCCAGCCGTCAGACCAGCGCGAGGCGGCGGAGACTTCGTCGATCTCCGGCACGGAGCGGCGCGGACCCGGGATGGAGAGTTCAGTCGCAAGGCTGCCGACTTGTCGCGCGATATCGACGGCGGCCGATTGATCTTCCCAGCAGACGATTTTCGCGGAGGCAAGGCCCGCCACGCGCCCAAGCCGGCGGAGCGTCCAGCGCAGCACCGGCTCGTCGCGGAAAAGGCGCGTGGCGCTATTCGTGGCGGCCGATTCGTGCAGGAGGGAGATGACGGGGATGATCTGTTTCATCTGGCTGTTTGCTCGTTTCGCCAATTATGCGGCCAACGCCGCGGGACGTTCATATTTCTTCGCCCCATGCTCGGCGATTTGCGTCTCCACGCGCGCGATCGTTCGATCCATCAGCTCCGCGAAAGCGGCGGCGGCTTCGATCATGGCCTTCACGTTTTCAATGTCCCGTTCGATCTGGAGCCGCTGGCGATCAGCGCCGGCAGCCTTGGA
>JBEKYH010000145.1:0-10240 GCA_049511115.1 Tepidisphaeraceae bacterium
ATCCCGAGGAAGTCGAGGCGGTGCTCAACCGCCATCCAAAGGTGCGAATGTCCCTGGTCAAGACGAAGAAGAATCCGATAACCGGCGCACTAGTGATAGCCGATGTGCTTCTCAAGGACCCGTCAACTCCCGACGTCGATCAGGCTCGCGAATTACAACAGACCATCAAGCAATTCTGCCGTGAATCGCTGGCGCCGCATAAGGTGCCGACGGCGATCAGCTTTGTTCCGGCGCTGGTGATCTCGGAGACAGGAAAGCTGGTACGCCAACATGCGTAACGTCATTGTGACCGGCGGAAGCCGAGGCATCGGACTGGGCATAGTTCGCTGCTTAGCCAAGGCCGGCTACAGCGTGATGGCTGTGGCGCGCAAGGAGAGCCCCGAATTGCGCAAGGCCATCGACGAGACTGGCAGCAGCGGCGCCGGCTCGGTTGGCTTCACTGCATACGACTTGGCCGACATCGACGGCATGGGCGCGCTGGTCAAGCAGATCCGTAAAGACATCGGGCCGCTTTACGCACTGGTGAATAATGCCGGCATGAGCATCGACGGGACACTGGCGCTGGCCAGCGCGACGCAGATCGAACAGGTGGTGCGGCTCAATGTGGTTTCGCCGATGCTGTTGAGCAAGTATGTGTTGCGTTCGATGATGGCCGACGGCGCCGGCGGCCGCGTTGTGAATGTGGCCTCGATTACTGCGTTCACGGGGTACAGCGGGCTTTCCGTGTATGGCGCCACCAAGGCGTCGATGATCGGCTTTACCCGCTCGCTGGCCCGCGAAGTAGGCCGGACCGGCGTCACCGTCAATGCGGTAGCGCCGGGGTTTGTCGATACGGAAATGACCAAGGGGCTGAGCGAGGAGCATCGCGAGCAGATCGTGCGGCGCAGCGCCTTGCGCCGGCTGGTGGAGGTGGATGACGTTGCGGGCGCTGTTGAGTATCTGCTCAGCGACGGCGCCAGGAACATTACCGGTACGGTTATCACTGTTGACGCGGGGAATACAGCATGAGCGCAGCACCCGACGAAACCGTTCAAACGACTTCCAAGCCCGCCGTGTCGGTCTCCCGAGCGTGGCTGCGGGCGCTGGAGTTGACGGCGCCCATACCCCGCCAGCCGGAGCGCGTGCTGCCCGTGGCCGTGGATGAGTTGGGCCACCGCCTGGGCGACAAGCCCGCGATTCTCTCCGACCGCGAATGCTTCACCTATCACCAACTCGCCGGGCGGGCGCGGCGGTACGCGCGCTGGGCGCTTGCGCAGGGGGTGGCCAAGGGTGATGTGGTCGGACTGCTGATGCCCAACCGCCCCGAGTATCTGGCGGTCTGGCTGGGCATCACCCGCGTTGGCGGAGTCGTCGCACTGCTCAACACAAACCTCGCCGGGCGGTCCCTCGCGCATTGCGTGCAAGCTGCTTCGGCCAAACACCTCATCGTCGCCGCGGAGCTCGCCCATGGGCTCGAGACGGCGCTGGCGCACCTCGCCTCGCCGCCGCGGGTGTGGATTCACGGCGGGCGCGGCGGCCTCGACGAGAAGATCGAGCGCCTCGCGGCCGAGCCACTCGAAACCGGGGAGTTGCGCGAGATCAGCATTGGCGACCGCGCGCTGTGCATCTACACGTCGGGCAGCACGGGAATGCCCAAAGCCGCCAATGTGAGCCACGCGCGCGTGATGCAGTGGGGGGTATGGTTCGCGGGCATGATGGACGCTCAGCAGAGCGACCGGTTGTACAACTGCCTGCCGATGTATCACAGCGTTGGTGGTGTGCTGGCGCCGGGCGCGATGCTGGCTGCCGGCGGCTCGCTGGTCGTGCGCCAAAGGTTCTCGGCGAGTCAGTTTTGGAACGACATCATCCGCTGGGAGTGCACCGCGTTTCAGTACATCGGCGAGCTTTGCCGCTTCCTGCTGCACCAACCGCACGCGGAGAACGAGACCAGGCACCGCCTTCGGCTCGCCTGCGGCAACGGCCTGGCGGCCGGCGTGTGGGAGGCGTTTCAGCAGCGCTTCCGCATTCCGCAGATTCTTGAGTTTTACGCATCGACGGAGGGAGGTCTCTCGCTGTTCAACGTGCAGGGCAAGCCCGGAGCCATCGGCCACCTTCCCCCCTATCTGGCGCATCGCTTTGCGCCGGCACTGGTCGTCTTCGACTTCGACAAGTGCGAGCCCGTGCGCAACGAGAGCGGTTTCTGCAATCGCTGCGGGGTCAACGAGCCGGGCGAGGCGGTCAGCAAGGCGCGGAACGATCCGGCGAGCGCCGGCAGCCGGTTCGAGGGCTATACCAGCGCGGGCGATACTGAGAAGCGAATCCTGCGCAATGTCTTCGCGGCGGGTGACGCGTGGGTGCGAACCGGCGACCTGATGCGTCAGGACGAGAAGGGCTTCTTCTATTTCGTCGACCGCATCGGCGACACCTTTCGCTGGAAGGGCGAGAACGTGGCCGCCTCCGAGGTGGCGCAAGAGTTCTGTGCGTTCGATGGCATACTGCATGCCAGCGTCTACGGAGTGAAGGTTCCGGGGTCCGAAGGCCGCGCGGGCATGGCGGCCATCGTTTGCGCCGGCGCGCTCGATCTCGCCGCGCTGCGCCGGCATCTTGCCGAACGGCTGCCCGCCTACGCGTGCCCGCTTTTTCTGCGGCTCTGCCCGCGGGCCGACCTAACCGGCACCTTCAAATATGCGAAGATCGATCTCATCCGGCAGGGATTCAACCCCAGCCAGTGCGCCGACCCGCTCTACTTCAATCATCCTGAGCTGAGCGCCTTTGTCGCTCTCGACGTGGCGCTGTACGGTCGCATCGTCGCAGGCGCCATCCGTTTGTGAGTTGTGACGGGGACAATCCGATGGAGATAGAGCAGCTACAGCACGAATTCGAGCGGACGCAGGCCGAAGTGGCCGAGGGTCCCATCCTGCCTACGGTCACGGCGGAGGAGATTCGCAGCCATTTGGCGAGCAAATATCACTTCCAGAAAGCGCTTCCGCTCGATGAAGTCATTCAGGACGCCGAGCGCATGCTGCGCACCTGGCAGGTGCAGGTCACTCATCCGCGCTATCTCGGGCTTTTCAACCCGGCCGTAACGCTGCCTTCGGTGATCGCCGAGACTCTGGTGGCCATGTACAACTCCCAGTTGGCCAACTGGCGCACCTCGCCTGCCGGCAACGAGATCGAGCGGCATACGCTCGGCTGGCTCGCGGGTAAATTCGGCCTGCCGCCAGACACCATCGCGACCTTTACCAGCGGAGGCACGGAAGCCAATCTCTCCGCCGTCGCGGTGGCGCTGAGTCATGCGTTTCCCGAATTCGGTGAGCGCGGTCTACGCAGCTTGCCGGCGACTCCGTCTCTGTATCTCACGGCCGAGGCGCATCACGGGTTCAACAAGATCGCCCACATGACCGGGCTGGGGCGGCGTGCGGTTCGTACAGTGAAGACCGATCGCCGGCTCAAACTCGACGTGGACGGTTTGCGCCACCAGGTTCGCCAGGACCGCCAGGACGGTTGGGCGCCGTTCTTTGTCGTAGGCAGCGCGGGCACCACGGCCGCCGGGATCATCGATCCGCTGAGCGATATCGCCCAGTTCTGCCGCGAAGAGGGATTATGGTTCCACGCCGACGCCGCGTGGGGCGGGGCGGCGATTCTCTCGCCGGCGCTCAAGGATCATCTCGCCGGCATCGAGCATGCCGACTCGATCACCTGCGACGCGCACAAATGGTTTTCCGTGCCCATGGGTTGCGGCATGTTCTTTTGCCGTCACCGGGAGAGCGTGGCCCGCGCGTTTCACTCCGACGTGACTTACGTGTCGGGCAAGCAATCCGGGCCGGTCTTCGATCCGCTCACAAACTCGGCCCAGTGGTCGCGGCGCTTTATCGGACTCAAGTTGTTTATGGCCCTGGCGAACCTGGGCGAAGGCGGATATGCGTCGATGATCGAGCACCAGGCGCATCTGGGTGATGTCCTGCGGCGGGCGCTGACGGCCTCCGGCTGGCGGATAGTCAACGAAACGCCGCTGCCGCTGGTCTGCTTTACGCGTGAGCATCTCGACGCGGCTGCCTTTATCGCCGCGATGCACCGGCGGCAGATCGCCTGGATTTCCGAGGCCCGCATCGACGGGAACCCAGCGCTGCGCGCCTGCATCACCAACTTCCGCACCACGCAAGCCGATATCCACACAATAGTGCACGAGATGAATCAACTGTTTCAGCAGCAACTGCTTCAGCAAGGGTCCGGTAAGCGATGAAGCGCGAAACCATCGCCATCCACGCTGGTTATGAGCCTGACGCCGCCGTGCGCTCGGTTGCGGTGCCCATCTACCAGACCGTGGCCTACGCCTTTGACAGCGCCGAACACGCCGCGGCGCTGTTCAACCTGGAAGCCGAGGGCTACCGCTACACGCGTATCGCCAATCCCACCACCGCCGTATTGGAGCGGCGCATGGCCGCGCTCGAAGGCGGGGTGGAGGCGATGTGCGTCGCGACGGGCCAGGCCGCCGTGAACTACGCCGTGCTCAACCTCGCCGGCATGGGAAATAACATCATTTCGCCGCCGCAGCTCTACGGCACGACACACACGCTGTTTGCGCATATTCTTCCGGAGCAGGGCGTGTCGGTGCGGTTTGCCGAATCGGACCGTCCTGAGGCTATCGAGCCGCTCATCGACGAACAGACACGCGCCATTTTCTGCGAGAGCGTGGGCAATCCAGCCGGCAACATCTGCGACATCGAGGCGCTGGCGCAAGTGGCGCACCGGCACGGCATCCCGCTCGTGGTGGACAATACCGTGGCCACGCCGATGCTGCTGCGACCGATCGAGTACGGCGCTGATATCGTGGTGCACTCGCTCACCAAGTTCATGGGCGGGCATGGGACAACCCTCGGCGGCGTCATCGTCGATAGCGGCAAGTTCCCCTGGGCGCAGCATTCCGCGCGATTTCCCATGTTCTGCGAGCCGGATCGCTCCTACCACGGCCTGATCTATTCCGAGCGCTTCGGTCCAGCGGCATACATCGCCCGCTGCCGCAGCCGGTATCTGCGCGCCACCGGCGCCGTGCTCGCGCCGCTATCCGCGTTTCTGTTGTTGCAGGGAGTGGAGACGGCGGCGCTGCGCGTGGAGCGGCACGTCGCGAACGGCCGTAAGGCGGCCGAATTCCTGCGCGATGATGCTCGCGTCACCTGGGTCAAATACGCCGGCTTTCCCGACAGTCCTTATTACGCGCTGGCGCGGAAGTACCTCAATGGGCAGGGGTGCTCGCTGATGATGATGGGGGTCAAGGGCGGATACGAAGCCGCCATCCGCTTCCATGATGCGCTAAAGCTGTTCACCCGTCTGGTGAACCTGGGCGATGCGAAATCGCTGGCCTGCCACCCGGCTTCGACGACACACCGGCAGATGTCGCCACAGGAGCAGCTCAATGCCGGGGTCGCTCCGGAGATGATCCGCCTGAGCATCGGGATCGAGCATATTGACGACATCCTGGCCGATCTCGACCAGGCCCTGAACGCGGCAACGTGATGGTAATTGAGGCCGCTGCCTGCCACGGCGCGCAATGAAGAATTTGCCATGCCAGTTTTTTTGAATGCAAAATATCCTGTTCCCGAGCGTCGGTCAGGCCTGAACTGGCCGCGCGTGCAGCCGGGGTCTCTCGAAAAAACGCGCGGCAGGTTTCTTCACATCGGCCTGGTGAACAACATGGCCGACGCGGCCATGAGCGCCACCGAGCATCAATTTCTCACCCTGCTTGAGGCGGCCGCGGGCAACATGCTGATCCACCTGACGCTCTACGCTTTGCCGGAAGTCGAGCGGAATGCGTCTACCCAGCGCCGCGTGAGCAGCTTCTACTTCGGCATTGAGCAGCTCTGGGAGCAGCCGCCAGAGCAGTATCCCGACGCGCTGATCGTCACCGGCCGCGAGCCGCTGGCCACCGATCTGCGCGAGGAGGCCTACTGGCCGAGCTTCAATCGCATTATCGCGTGGACGCAGGAGCACGCGCGTTCAACCGTCTGGTCATGCCTGGCCGCCCACGCCGCGGTGCTGGCCCTGGACGGCATCGAGCGCGTGCGCAGCCAGCACAAGCATTTTGGGATATTCACCTGCGAGCAGACCGCGCCGCATCCTCTGCTCGCCGGCGCGCCCGCAACCCTTCGCGTTCCTCACTCGCGTTGGAACAGCGTGCCAGCGGACCAATTAGCGGCCAAGGGATACCGGGTGCTTGCGCGCACCAGCGATGGCGGCGTCGATACTTTCGTCAAGCAGGATGCTGGGCTCTTCCTGTTCTTCCAGGGCCATCCCGAGTACGAGTCGGATACGCTGAAGTCCGAATATCGGCGCGACGTAGGCCGTTATCTAAAAGGCGAGGTAGAGAATTACCCGTCGCTGCCGCTGAACTACTTCGATGAAAAGACCGAGCATTCCCTGCGGGAGATTGAAGCCAAGGCGCGGGCATCACGGCAGGAGAAGCTTCTGGCAGAATGTTCCGCCGTTCTCAATAGCGTGCGGATCCACAACACCTGGCGCAATACCGCAGGGGTCATCTACGGTAGTTGGCTGGAGCACCTATCGACGCAGAAACGCGACCTCATCCGAGACCGATAAAGAATCGTAGAACAATTATCCGCTGGCAGGGTTATATAACACCCAAGGTTCAAGTACGCGCCGCCGATATTATCATGACGAGGGAGATCTCAAAGCCGTCCTTCTCGATCGTAAGTTTGCAAAAGCCTCATTTCCATTGTTTCGTCCTGGTTGGCATGACGAGGGGATAAAGATCGGATGTTTCGGGATATGAGCAAATCGCCTCTTGCAAACGCCCGTCTAGGACCAATGGCATGACCTCCGGGACACAAATCACCCGACTGCAACGCGCCGACGTTCCGGAATTGAGCCGGTTTCTCACCGGTGGCTTCCACGTTCCCGCCGACTCCTTTTTCTTCTCTCGGGAGGTGCTCTTGTGGAAGTATTTTGATGGGCCAGGCGGGCCATCGGAAGACTCCGCATGCAGCCTCGTCGCTCGCGCAAATGGCAAGATCATCGGGCACATTGGAATATGTCCTCGCCAGTTCATCGTATTGGGAGATGGTGCGACGCCGGTTTCGACGATGAAAGCCATCGACTTGCTGAGCCCGCCTGAGCATTCGGGCCTGGGAGTATTCTTGCTGCTGCGAGCCTTTGCGACCAGCAAGACGCAGTATGCCATCGGCGGAACCGTGGAAGTGCAGACTGTTCTGCCCAAGCTGGGCTTTGAGCCCAAGCCCAAACTAACCATCTTTAACAAAGTGCTGGCGCCATTGCACCGGTTGCGTAAAGCCGATCAGGGATTGGTGCGCAAACTGGCTGGTACAGCGAAGGATGTGGCCACCGCTTGGCGAGCGCGCACGCCACCGGCGCAGCAGACCGTAGAACTTCGCTCGGCGACTGCATTCACCGAAGAGATCAATTGCTTATTACCACAGTCCTCAGTCCGCACGGTGACCTGCCAGCGCAATCACCTGCTGCTTAATTACTTTCTGCGGTGTCCGGTGTCGGGTTTTTCCGGTTGGACGATTCACACTTCTGGACGAACGATTGGTTTTGCTGTCTTGAAGATCACTTCGTACGGACGCATCCAGCGTGCGAAAATAGTCGACTGTTGGCTTAACACCGAGGATCCGTCCTGTTGGCAGGCCGCGGTCGCGGCGCTCCTCGATCGCCTCCGCGACATTTCTGCGGACTATGTCATAGGTTATGGCACGACTCCGAATCTGGTCGCGGCGTTGATTTGGAATGGCTTCACAAAATCGGAAGAAAGAAACGTGTACCTACGCGATAAACAGCAATCGCTTCCCCCCGGTCTTTCGTTAGGGCTCTCTATGCTGGAGGGCGATCATGCCATTATGTAACGACGATTTTCCAATTCGGCGCACTTGTATTTTGCCTAAATTACCTTTTTTGGGGCATCAACATTGCGTTTGACTTTGGCCATTTTCTGCCGTATCTTCCGTGTCAGGGAAACCCCTAAGGGAAATCCTTAGAGGAAGATAACGCTGAAGGATGCGGGGGACTTCGCTTCTTCAGCGACTAGCAGACGCCGGGGTGTATTTCAGCGGCGATTCCGGGGAATCTTGCGACTCCAATCGTTTTGCTGATGTAGTAACAACGCATACTTTTGGGGAGACCAAAATGAATACCACACAGCTTGTCGCAGATCCTGCTGAATCGATTAAGGAAAAGACAAACGCAATGATCGACGAGCTAATGGATTGGCTGCCCGACCCGAAAAAGCTCACCAACGAAGAGCGCCGTGGAATCCTGGCAAGGTACACCGCGGTGCTTGAAGGCAATTTCATCTACTGGATGACGGCTGCGGTCATCGCCGCCAAGGCGGAAAAGTCGAGGCCCATCCTGCTGGATAACCTGTACGACGAAGTGCGCGACGCTCATCCGCTCATGCTGCGGAAGTTTACAATGGCGGCCGACGCCTACCCCACCGATAAAGACGCGATGGCCGTGCATGAAGACCTGAACAAGGTACGCCAGTTCCTGGGCAAGCTCTCGCCGGTCAAGTCGGTGTTGATGATGGCCTTCTTCGAGGGTTTCCTTCAGAAGTTCATGGCATTCCTGGCCGAGTTGGCCGCGGAACGCGGCTCGAAGGAGATGGAGTACACCGATGTGCATGGTGTCTGCGACATCGAGCACAGCGAAGGGCTCTTCAAGGTATTCGCTGCTGAGATGGCGCTGACGCCGCCCGAGCCGGATACGGATATCTTCGAGGGAGTGACCCTTCTTCGCACTCTGATGGAGCAGATCATCCGCCCGCAAGCGAAGTCCGCCATCAGTCGAGCAGCCCTGCAATAATCCTCGGGATTTGATTGAAGTAGTTGCGAACCGTTCGTGATGCGGATTCAAGGCGCCGTCAAACGTCGGCGCGCCTTGCCGTCAGCGTCTCGTACAAGACCGCCGCGGTCCGCGCTCCGGCGCCGAGGTTGTCCAGATCGAATTTTTCGTTGGGTGCATGCGGATTGTCGTCCGGCAAGCCGAATCCGATCAACAAAGTCTCCACTCCCAGAGAGCTTTTCAGCAGATTCACGACGGGAATTGTCAGCCCTTCGCGGATCAATACGGGCGGAACGCCGAAACCCTGGGCAACCGCTGCGGCAGCCGCGGCTGCCCATGGGCCATCGGGATCGACGACAGCGGCGGGCGCGGCGGCATAGTGGGAGATCGTCACGCCCAGGCCGGGCGGGCAACGATCGTTGACGAATTTTTCGAAGGCCGCGCGCACGCGAGCCGGGTCCTGACCTGCTACCAGTCGGAACGATACCTTCGCGCTGGCTGACGCCGGGATAATGGTCTTCGCGCCGGGGCCTTGATACCCAGACGTCAGGCCGCAAACATCGCACGTCGGCCGCGCCCATCGACGCTGGAGCGTCGTGAATCCCGCCTCTCCGGCCAACGTCTCAATGCCTTTGGTTAATCCGAGTCCGGCCGCGTATAACGCTTGATCAAACCCCAGGCGTTCCCAACTCAGCCGCTGGCCTTCGGACGGCAATACAACGCCGTCATAAAATCCGTGGAGCGTCACGCGGCCCCATTCGTCGTGAAGGCCGGCGAGCAGCTTGGCCAGCGCCAGTGCGGGATTCCGCACCGCGCCGCCGTGCATGCCGCTGTGCAGATCGTTGGCGGCGGCGCGAAGCGTCACTTCGCTGTAAACCAGCCCGCGCAGGCCGGTCGTGATCGCCGGCACGCCGCGCGCAAAGCAATTCGTATCGCTGATCACGGCGATATCGGCGCGCAGACTGTCTCGCCGGGATTGGATAAAGGCCGCGAGATGATGGCTGTCGATTTCCTCCTCTCCCTCGAACAGGACGATGAGATTCACGGGAAGACCGCCGCCGACGGAATGCCAGGCGTCGATTGCTTCGATATGCGCCCAGATCTGGCCCTTGTCGTCAGCCGCGCCGCGGGCGTAGATGGCGTCGGCGCCGGCGGCGGTTTTTCGCACGACCGGCACGAACGGCGGCGTCAGCCATTTATCCAACGGCTCGGGCGGCTGAACGTCGTAATGGCCGTACAGCAAAACCGTCGGCCGATCTGGGCGATGTGTATTTGTGGCCAGCACGATCGGGTGGCCGGGAGTCGGCACGACTTTAACAGTCAAACCAGAGGCGGCGACCTTTCGCGCAAGCCAATGTGCGCAGGCGGCCACGTCGTCTATACGCGCAGCATCGGCGCTAACGCTGGGAAATCGCAGGAATTCACTCAGTTCGGTCACCGCCGCGTCGTG
>JBEKYH010000146.1:0-10155 GCA_049511115.1 Tepidisphaeraceae bacterium
ATCCAGTTGTTAATCCCGTCTTTCGATGTCAGATGGTACGCCTTGCGCGTGCTCCACGAATTCACAATCACCTGGTAGTAACCGCCGGCATAGAAGACGCACGGGTCTTCCATGTTCGGATACTGCTGGCCCGCCGGGAAAATCGAGCCTTTGGTCATGTCCGTGTACGGTCCGAGAATTCCGTCGGCCTTCTTGCTGATGTAGACGTGCCCGTTCCGCGGCACAATTTCAAAGTCGCCATCCGGTCGAATCATGATGCTGATATTCGAATTCTGCACCCCTTTGATCGTGCCCATGTTCACCCAGGGTCCGTCCAATGATTTTGATTCGAACACCGCCGGCGTCGGGCGCGTCTCGCTGACCACCACCGCATAGCCTTCATCATCCGGCAACACCAGCGCCGTTACGTTGTGCCCTTTTCCTCCCAGATCGTTCGGCCAGGTCATTCCCTTGTCGATGTAAGGTCCCGAAACTCCCGACTCGCTGACCGAATGCACCGCCACCGACCCGGTCCATCCGCCGTGTCCGTGTGACTGGTCCCAGCGGCTGGAAAACATGTGATACGTGCCGTCCCTGGCCTTAATGATCTGCCCGTCCCAGTAGTACCAGTGCTTCACGGCTGGGTCTTCCAACCCGTTCTTCGGGTCTCTCGCGCCGACTTGCGCCGCGCCCCACACGTCCTTCGATAAGTTATCCGCGGGCATCGGCAGGAAATAATCAATAAACGTGCTGGTCATCGGAACGATCGGCGGTTTGGCCGCGAACGGACTGGGCGGCCCGCCGCGACCGCGTCCCCCGCGGCGACCCGACGGCGCCGTGGCAGGCGTCGGGCGCGTTGACGCTCCCGAGGAAGGAGCCGTCTGTGCAACGGAAACCGCCACACCGGCCATGGCCAAAAGCCACGATACGGCCGCGAATTTTTGACGGTGCGAGTGAATTCCCAGCATCGTTATCGTCCTTTCACGAGGGTTTCATTCGATGACTTCAAGCTCAGCTAATTTCCTGATTCCAGCCGCGCTTCATGTGTCTCGACCACGTCCACCCCATCAACGCTAAGTGCCGTATGGGCGCTGTCGAACTTGAGCTTGGAACGATCGGTGATGTAAACAGGCGCATCCTCTCGCAAGGGCAGAATCTTCAGTACCAGGCCATCCTGATAAACGGCTGGACCGTAGCGGCGCAGGCCGATTTCAAACGGCCTGGCGTTATAGAAATCATCGTCCAGCAACTGATCGTTGTGATACGCGCGAATGACATCGCCCGTATACCGCACGCGCAACCTCAGGTCGCGGCTGGCGTCAACTCCCGCGGGCAGCTTCACCCGCCAAACCGCCGCTTGCGCGAAATCCGCGTCCTCCGGCTGCATCGCCATGCCCACCCGGCGCGTGGGAACCGACGGGGCGATCGGAATCGCGCGGGCCGGCCCGGCAGGCTGCACTTGTTCGACGGCCACCTGCAGCGGCGCCTCCGGCGCCATCCGCGGCGAAAACCGGCGAAACACGCCGTCCTCCGTTGCCGGCAGATTGCCCTTGCCATCCGTCAGACTTGCCGGCGCGGGTAATATGGCGACGGAAAAATCCGCCGGACTGTCACTGCGCAGGCGCAATGTCGAGCCATCAATCAATAAACTCGCATGGGTCAGGAAAAGACGTTCCTCTCCTTGCCATTGGCCTTTCCACAGGTCCAGCGCGGTCGTCTCGTCCAGCAGGATGATGACGTGGTTTGTGCCGTCTTTTCCGTGCAGCCGAATCGCCGCGCCAAGACCCGTCGGCACGTTGCGCACCTGAATCTGTGGCTGCCCGTTCGTGGCATTTCTCGCGGGAAAATCCACGGTGGCGGTCGTTCCATCGAACACAAATTCCGCCGGTATCCCGCCCGTCTGTTTGAATACGGTGTAACGCGTATTCCCATCATTGACCTGACAAATCGGCTGGGCTGAGGCGACAATGACCTTTACCCCGCCCAGGTCCAGGTTGAGGGGCCAAAAGAAACGGCTGTTGTATGGAATAGTGACCGGCGCCGACGGCGCCGTGATTTCGCCGCCGGCGAGTTTGACGCAGAACTGGACATTGTCCCGATTCGGTTGCGGCGATAAATGCTGATAATGGCTCACGAACAGGTAGCCGCTTTCACCGTCAGAACGAACGGCCCAGTTGAGCGATCCCCGCGCGGCAGGAATTCGCGATGTCATTCCGGCCACCGCGGAACCGAAGTCCCGCAGAAACAGCCCCAGCAGGCGCAGCCAATGGTAATGCTCGCGCTCCTGGCCGTATTCGCCGATGGGCGCCTGGAAGTCATAATTTTTCACCGGCAGATCGTTCCAGTATCCGCTGGCCTGTGTTTCATTGAGATTGCTCAATTTGCCGTCGGGATTCTGACCCCCGTGATACATGTAAAAGCCCAGAAGATTGACGCCCGAGCCGAGTCTGACCAGAGCCAGCGATTCGGCATCTTCCGGCCACAGATAAACGCGCCGGTGATAACTCGGCATCATGCCGCCCCCGAGTTCGCAGGTGCAGGAGGGATAGACGCCGCTGACAACCGTGCTTGCCGGCGTGGGATTGGTCGCGGCCGCTTCGGTGCCGACCATGCCCATGGCCGCGGCATTCCCGCGCCCCCGAGGGCCGGAAAACCGAAGAACGCCCCCATATCCGCCTCCGGCCAGCGAGCGGTCCCAGAAGCCATCCACGTAGGAACCCGAAAACGGCACCAATTCGCCAAAAGGCGCCGCTCCGCCGGCGCCCCAGCCCGTGCAGGTATACAGCGGCACGTCGATCCCGGCCTCGCGGGCGATCCGCTTAAGCGTCATTAAATGTTCGGTCGGCCCGCTGTATTCATTTTCCACCTGGATGGCGATGAGCGGGCCGCCATCTTTCCACAGAAGTCCCCGCGTCTCCTGGGCAATTTGTGCGTAAAGCCTGGTCACATAGGCGAGATAGCCCGGATTGTCGCGGCGCAATTCAATCGCCTTGCTGTCGCCCATTTTTTGCAGCCAGTCGGGGAAGCCGCCGTTGCGCACCTCGCCATGACACCACGGCCCGATGCGCAGCAACACGTGCAGGCCGACCTCCTGGCAGGTTTGGAGGAATTTGTGCAGGTCGCGCCGGCCGGTCCAATCCCAAACGCCCTCGCTTTCCTCGTGGTGAATCCAAAAAATGTAAGACGCCACGACGCTGACTCCGCCGGCCTTGATCTTGAGCAGTTCATCGCGCCATTCCGTCTCCGGACAGCGCGCATAATGAAATTCGCCGGAAATGAATACCCAGGGCCGGCCGTCGAGAAGCAAACTGCGGCTGTCCAACGTAAGCGTGCGACCGCCGGGCGCGGTGGCCGTCCCCATGTGAAAGCCTGCCGTACCAGCGGGCGCGGGGGGAGTCGATGCGTCCAGCGTGAGCGGATTCACCGCCGGCGCCGCAGCCTCGGCGGCAAGCGACGGCAGGATTGGCAGGCTTATGGCGGCTCCCGCGACCAGCGCGGATTGTTTGATGAACTGCCGGCGCGAAATGTGATGTTCCATGGGCCGCGTTCCTCCTGCCCAAACGTCAGTGGGCCAATTCGCCATGAACCAAACAGATTCCGCGCCGGCTCATTCCTCTGCGACGGGAATCTGGCCGAGCCCTGTTCCCGCAACTTATGTTTTGCGCATGGACGATGAAGAATATCCACAAGTCCGGCGCAGGCGCATGGCGATTCTGTTCGATTGCCTATCATTTTTGGAACCGCCGCGGCGCCGCGCCGGAGGTCAGCCGATGTCAATGAGCAGCTTAGGCAACAAAAAAGCCCATCCGGCGTGGATGGGCTACATAAGCGGGCGAAGGGGTTCGAACCCTCGACATTCACGTTGGCAACATGCCGTGGTTGAGCGGCTGGCGCTATCGAAAACGCGGTTTTGCACTACATATTTGGAGCGTACTGCACTACAAAACTCCCATTTCGGCCGCTATAACTCATCCCAACTACTACCACACCACGGTTCATTATGCGTGCCAGTCCGTCGGGGTCAACCCGCAAAAAGCGCATCGCAAAGCTGGCCTACACCGACCATCGGGGCGTCGGTTGGCATGTGTTGCCTTGGCTTTTTTTCCTGATTTTCGCCGAACTGACCCGACACTCTAAAAATTGGTCAACCCCAGACCGAGCGGGCGAGACAAGGTGTTCTTCGTGGTCGACAGTAGTATCACCATGAACACCAAGAGTGTTGACTATCGTGTCGGCTGGTGGTTGCATCGCGAAACGGCACTGTGGCAAAATGCGGTCGAGCGGGACCAGCCGTCGTTGGGCCACGTCGTTTGCTATGGTCTTGGGGATGCGTTTTTTTTGAATTTGCATTGGCCGCCCGATGGCCGTCGTGACCAGCGACGTTCACGCGGCTGCGGAGGTCAACGAGATGGTCCCCGTCAAATGGAAGAATTCACCGACGCGCGACTACCGGGCGAAGTAGACTCCAAGAAGCAGGACGGCGACGGTTACGGCCCAGCGAAGAACGCGGCGAGGGCGAAACTCATCTCCAATCAGATAGATGGTTTCGGGGAGCCAGGCGAATAAAAGATCAAATAACTCCTTCGCGCCCAGCAGGGCCTGCTGTGCGGAGCGGAGAATCGAGAAGGTTTTGTTGGGCATGGCAAAACTCCTTGAAAGAGGCGGAAGAAAATCCGTTCATCTCTCAATGGGTCTTGGGGACCAGTGAAATTTGAAGGATTTCCGTCGGAGTTTTTTTAGAAGGACGAATTGGAGGAATGTTTTTCAAAACGGGCCTCTCCCAAGACCGGAAGGGGCGAAGCATCAAGGTGATCGACGGGCCGCGCGGTCTGGGTCACCAGTCTCCTTTTCAGAAAGGTGGTGCATCATGCTTCGCAAAACCCTGTCGGGGATTGCATTGGGTATTGCCGTCTCGAGCATTCCAGTGGTCGGAAGCTACTTGGGCGGCTGGGTACGGTATGGTTGGGACTGGGTTGAGTCTTCGACTAGTGTCGAGGTTCAAATCGCGCGGGCTGAAGGTCTGATTGACGACCTGGCGGCCAAAAAGCCCGATTTCATCTCGGAGGAAAACGAGGTGGAGCGTGGCGCGACGGCGTTAAAAGCCCGGATTGACGATCGCACAGCCAAAATGGATGTCCTCAATAAACAGATTCAAGGCGTAGACCGTTTGCTGTCTACTCCTCAGACGGAGTATGTGCTGAAAGACGCAGATTCCGACAAAACCGAAGTCCTGACCTTCTCCGACCTGAAGGCGAAGGAGGAGAACTGGCAGTCAGTGTTGGCGGTTTTGACCCGCGCTGAAGATGAAGACCGCCAGCAGTTCGAAACAGACCGCAAGGAAACTGCGTCGGTTTTGGAAGAGCTCAAGGGATTCGACCAGAAACTGGCCGATGCCCGTCTGGAGTTGAATAGGCTCAAGGAAAAGGCGATTAATGCGCGGGTCTCCGCAGCTTCCAAGAACCTGCAGGAGGCCGTGAAGGGCGCTACTGGAAGCGGCGCCGAATTGTCGCAAGTTTTTGAGAGGATTCGTAACGGGATAGACGTCATCAATCCCGTTGACGCCAACATGGGGGGAACCAACACCCATGATGAGCAGTTCGTCTTCGACACGTCGGCGTCCCAGTCCCCGGTCGGGGGGACGCCCAGCGCGAAGGGTCAGTAAGTATAACGCTTAGCCTACGTGATCAGCGCGGCACGGCCCGGGCCATTCGGCTCGGGCCGTGTGCATTGAAACATTTTCGCCCGCCGGCGATCCATATACAATGCGCTTATTCGAGGCGATGAATGATCCAAGGGTACACATCAAACATCCGCACGGTTCGTTGGGAATCGACCTTCCTGGCCAAGCACATCCGCGCTCGGCTGAATAGCATTCAGGACGTGTTGGCATTGCAGTCGCTTCACGAGGATCTGAACGAGGCTCTGATCCCAATCCATAGCGCCGAAGCCGAGCGAAGACGGCGGATCGATGAATTTGTGAACCTGGAATTGTTTTTCCAGGCCACTGACCGTCGACCTCTTTACCGGCCCGTATCGCCGATGCCATTCAAGCTTGCGGATCACATCAATATACAGACTGACCAGAAATCGACCCCACATAAAGACCTGTGCGACTTATTGACCGCAACCGGCGACGATCCATTCAGCGTGTTGCTCTGCGCCAAGAGCGGTGCTGGCAAAACCGTGGCGATGCTCAAGGCATTCTGGACTGCGGCGCGGCGCGAGTTGGGCAAGGATAATGCAGTTCAACTCCGCTGCGTTCCCTGCTGGCTCCGGGCGCCGCCAGAACCGGCGGACGGCATGGGGAATATCCTGCACCAGTGCTTGCTGGCGACCGCCTTTGGAGAGAATCTGCCAAAGTCAATCCGCCAGTACAAACCGGTCGTGCAAAACTGGCTCGATTCCTGTGGTCCGCTTCTGGTTTTCGTTGATTTGAATTCCGTATCGAAGAAAGTGCGGCGCACGCTGGCGACGGAGCTAAGGGAATGGATTCTGCGTGAGCGGGAGACGCTTCCCGTCGAGAAGCGAAGCCGATTCGTGGTCGCCTATCGCTCGACGGCGATCGACGACGCGGTGTTCACGGAGCTTAACGGAGTAGAGCCCAACAACAGGGATGCAAACTGGTGTGCTCTTCCATTGCGACCCTACGACTTGCGGATCATGCCGGTCGAAGAGGCGCTGGATTATTTGTACGACTACGCGTTGGTCTGCAATAGAAAGCGGATCGAGCTAAATGTCCCGATGGTCACTGCGGCAAGCTTTCAGGAAGAAGATCGCAAACGATTGGAAGCGCTCATTAAGCAACACACCCGCGGCGGCGACGCGCTGATCTCGACCCCGCTGTTGATGTATTTTGTTTCCATCATTCCACCGGATCGTCTGAAAAAAATCGAGACCTTGGCGGACCTCTATGCGGAGGTGGTTAAGAGGCACCTTGCACGGGAGCGACGCGTTTACGGCAGACCACCCAAACGACTCGACGACGAAGATTCAGACATCAACTGGCGCATGATCGCACTGATGACGCGCGTGGCAATGGCGATGCAGTCCAAAGGCCCTGACGAAACGCGAATCACCAAGGGCGAATTCGACCAACTGCTCAATGAACCGCCCAACCCCTCGCAAGATGATGCCGACAGAACCGATAGCGCGATCTTCAACAACGATGTCTTGACCGGAATCAGCGCATCGGGCCAACGGCCCCAAACCAACGACGATCAGCGGGCCTTTCTTAAACGCCTGCGAACCTGGGTTCTGGACCGCTGCACGCTACTGAAACGCGAAGGAAACCATATTGGTTTCCTGCACGATTCCTTTCAATACATGCTCCTCGGTGTCCACGCCCTAAGATTTTACCACGGGATCGATTCCCCGGCCAACCTTGCGCCCTCCTGGCCCCTGTCGACGGCAAAATGGATTGCGGCCGATCCCGCCGCCTGGCTGTTGCCCGTGGTGTTCCTGGATGGGTTGATTGATGACAAGATAAGCCTTGAGCTTTGCGTCGAACTGCTCTGTGAAATAGCCAAACTTGAAATGAAGGCCAAACGGGGTCACGTTGAGTTGTTTGGACGTCTGCTCCCACCAAACCGACCAGATTCCAGTGATACCCAGCCAGCCGAAAAACAAATCCTTCGGCGTATGAAGATCGCTGCAGATTATCAATGGGGCAATCTGCTTCTAGCTCCATCTGCGTTAGGCTCTTGTATACACGCCGTGCTCAAGGATGAATCCCACACGCTTGCCAGAGGAATAGTGGATCGATTGCGACACGCTCTGGATCAAGTTGGCTGGATCGAACAACTTACGCCAGTTAATCTAAACATTCACTTAGCAGCGCGCGATCTTGGGGAAATTCGATCCGTGGCAGTATTAGGCGATGGGCGCGTGGCATGTGGGACATCTCGGGGCAACCTTCATGTAGTTGAACCTGGCCGCGAGCTCGAAACGTGGGGTCGTGAACTTGGGAGTATTCGGAGTGTTGCCGCACTCGGCGATGGGCGCGTGGCATGCGCCATGAAGAACGGTGACCTATATGTATTGGGGTCTGGCGGTCGATTTGAGACCTGGGGTTGCGGTCTTGAAGATATTTTGTCCGTGACAGTACTTGGAGGTGGTCGCGTGGCGTGTGCAACTTTTCGGGGCGACCTTCATGTAGTAGGGCCTGGCGGTCAAGTCGAAACCTGGGGTCGTGGTCTTGGATTCATTTGGTCCGTGGCCGCACTCGGCGATGGGCGCGTGGTTTGCGGGATCAAGACCGGCGACCTATGTGTATTGGGGTCTGGCGGTCAATTTGAGACCTGGGGCCGTGGTCTGGGTGATATTAGTTCCGTGGCCGCACTCGGCGATGGGCGCGTGGCATGTGGGACATCTGGGGGCGAGCTTCATGTGGTAGGGCCTGGCGGTCAAGTCGAAAGCTGGGGTCGTGGTCTTGAAGAGATTTCGTCATTGGCAGCGCTCGGCGATGGGCGCGTAGTTTGTGGTATGCGGAATGGTGACCTTCTCGTATTTGGGTCTGGCGGTCGATTTGGGACCTGGGGTCGTGGTCTGGGAAAGCTTCTGTCCGTGGCCGCAGTTGGCGATGGCCGAGTGGCAAGCGGGACAAAGGACGGCGATCTTTATATTGTTGCATATGAAGATCAGATAGAGACCTGGGGCCATGGACTCGGGGACGTTCGCTACATGGTAGGCGTCAGCGATGGCCGCGTGGCGTGCGTGAACGCGCAAGGGGATCTTCATGTAATCGGGCCTGGAAGGCAGCTCGAGACCTGGCGTCGTGACCTTGGGGAAATTACGACGGTGGCCGCGCTCAAAGATGGCGGCGTGGCATGTGGTATGGGAGGAGGTGATCTTCACGTTATTGCGCCTGGAGGTCGGCTCAAGACCTGGGGTCGTGGTCTGGGTGAAATTCGTTCTCTGGCCGAGCTCGCCGATGGCCGCGTGGCATGCGAGACGGAGGGAGGCGACTTTCATGTCGTTGGATCTGGAGGTCAGCTTGAAACTTGGCGTCGTGGTCTTAGGTATGTTAGGCCATTGGCGGCAATTGGTGATGGCCGCGTGGTATGTGGGACTCCAGGAGACCACCTTCATGTAGTAGGGCCTCACGGTGAAGTCGAAACCTGGGGTCTTGGTCTTGGACAGATTCTGTCCGTGGCAGCACTCGGAGATGGTCGCGTGGCGTGCCTGACGGAAAAAAACGATCTTCACGTGGTTGGGCCCGGCGGTCTCCGTGAGACATGGGGTGGTGGTCTCGGTTACGGTTACAGATATTATTCCAATCCCAATGTTTCTCTACTAGCAGGACTCGGCGATGGCCGTGTGGCATGCGGATTGGCTAAAGATACCCTTCATGTATTTGGGTCTGGCGGTCAATTTGAGACCTGGGGCCGTGGTCTGGGTGATATTAGGTCCGTGGCCGCTCTCGGCGATGGCCGCGTGGTATGTGGAACATGGGAAGGCAACCTTCATGTTGTTGGATCTCGCGGTCAGCTTGAAACCTGGGGTCGTGGTCTGGGACACATTCGCTCCATGGCGGCGCTTGGCGCCGGCCGCGTGGCATATGTGACATGGGAAAGCAATCTTCACGTAGTGGGGTCTGGCGGCCAATTTGAGACCTGGGGTCGTGGTCTGTGTGATATCTGTTCCGTGGCCGCACTTGATGATGGCCGCGTCGCGTGCCTGACGACCCAAGGGCATCTTCACGTGGTGGGCCCCGACGGTCCGCCTAAGATCTGGAGTCGTGGAAATATTCTGTCCATTGCCGCACTCGGCGATGGACGCGTGGCATGTGCGATGTGGCGTAGCGTCCTCGGGGTAGTGGGACCTGGCGGTCAAAGTGAATTCTGGGCGGTTGGTATTGGGGACATTAAGACAATGGCCCTGCTCGGCGATGGCCGCGTGGTATGTGGGACGGGGGGAGACAACCTTCACGTAATTGGGCCTGGCGGTCGGCTTGAAACCTTGGATCGTGATCTTGGGGAAATTAAGGCGGTGACAGCGCTCACCGATGGGCGCGTGCTGTGCGGGACGAGGGAAGGTTACGTTTATGCAATTGGCCTTGGCAGTAACCGACAGACCTTGGCCAGGATGCCGGGTGAGATTTTGTTCTTGGCAGCCACGAACACCGGCTGCATGATCGCCGGAACAACCAACGGCAGGATTATAGCTTTAGATCACAAT
>JBEKYH010000147.1:0-10894 GCA_049511115.1 Tepidisphaeraceae bacterium
AGCGATCGATTTTTTCAACGTCCAGCCGTCGGCGGGATAACAGCGGCCCGGGTAGTGGCCAACCATGCTGTGGGCATCCACGCAATGAACCAGCATGACTGAGACGCTAGCGCCCGTCTCGATGTTGATGTAGCGGCGGCTGATCATCACGTTGGGCCGCAGAACCTTGAGCGCCTGAGCGCGAGTGGGAACGTCTTGACCGACCCACGGACCGATCATGTTGGGAACCAGCGCGGCGGCGGCACGCACATTGGCATGGTATTGGTCGATGCCTGGGGTGCGATAAAACGCCAGATGCTGATGAACCGCGATGCCCGCGATGACCACGGCGGCAAGCGTGCGATTAAGTGTAAAGCCATTCATAAATCAGGCACCCAAAGTAAGGCGGCCGCGCCGCAGGAAAGAATCCGATTCAGATGGCGAGAGCTCGATGGCGGCGACGGCATCCCAGACAACTCGAAAGACATGCGTCAATCCCATGAGGAAGAGAAATGCGACGAACGTCATTACCCAGCCACTAATCGCATGAAATCGTTCGGCGGTATCGATCGGGAAATGGCTGAAAACCCAGACAGTCGGTACAAGCCGGACGACGTTGCTGGCGATGGAGACCAACGGGCTCGTGGCAAGGAGCAGGAAGCGAACCCCGTTCTTGAATGGGTAGCTGAAGGCGACTACATAACAGACGAGGAACAACGACAGAACCATCCGCATTCCGTTGCACGCCTCAGCCACGGCAATGCCCGTGCCGTTAACGCTGAGGAGATTGCCGGCGCGATCTACGGACATACCGATGATGTCGCAAACTGATTGGGTGGTCTGAGCGGTGACGACTTCCAGGGGACCGGCGAAGTGGATGCGGCCGGTGGGATCGATGGGAATCAGAAAGACGGCTGCAGCCAGCGCCGGTGCCATTCGCCGACACAGATCGCGGCCGGCAACCGTAACAAATGCGCCCACGGCAACAATCACGGCACCGGCGCGCCAGATCGCTGGATCGTAGATAAAGCCGTACCAATGGACGAGCCAGCCGAAAATAATTATTGGTAGACCCAGCCATTCCGGGCGAGCGCGGGCGCCCTGCAGCCGATCTCTTCGCACCCACACAAGCCAGGCAATGACTACGGGAGTTAGGAGAACGTAGCTGAGTTCCTCATCTAGATATGAAATTGTGAACAAGTTTTGCCAAGTATCGTGCATGGCGAGTACGGCGGCGGCAACCATTGCCGCAGCAAAGGCATAGTCCCAAGGGGTCAACAATCGGGCGCCGCCAGCGACCAGCGAGCCAACATCCGTCTGAAGTTCCTTCCAGCGGCGTGTGCGGTTCCACATACCGGTTTGCGGGCCCTGCATCCAGCGAAGGAATCCGACAAGGAGAGCGGCGTTCATTGAGATAAACATGGATGCGAGGCGGGCGACTCGCGCCGGTCTGCTCTGGCCTGGAATCGAGAGCCCGATGAGGGCAATCGCGTAGAGTGCTAACTGCACCAGTAATAGCCATTGGTATGGACGATCGTCGATTTCGACCAGGTTCAACACCAGGGCACCAATCAATAGGAATGGACAAATCCAGCGAAGTATCTTGTGCGAAAAGAATGTGAAGGAGACCCAGCCCTTCAGCGGATTGAGCAGGCCCCAGAGCAGCATGATGGCCTGCCACCCGCCGGCGCCGATGCGGGCGCGACGACGGAATTCGCCATGAATGGTCGGGGAGCTTTCTTCGTAGGCGACCGCCTTCTGATCGTAGACGATACGTGAGCCATATCGCAGCTTGGCGGCCAGCGGGATAACAAAGTCATCGATAATCGTGTTATTGGGGATTGGAACAAAGCGGTCGGCGCGAATGGCATAGATAGCCCCGTTTGTGCCAAGAAGGGCACCTAGTTTGCTCTCATTTTTCTTAAGGAATGTTTCGTATTTCCAGTAGAGACCGTCGGAATTGTTGCCGTGATGAGTGTCATTTAATACCAGGCGGCCACAGACAACATCGACTTTCGGGTCGTTGAACCATCGCACCAGGGCCCGCGCCGCATCAGATTCGGTGTGCGTGTTGGCGTCAGATAGAATCACGATCTCGCCGCGAAGACGCGGCATTGTGTCATTCAGGACAGCAGCCTTCCCGCGACGCACGGGGTAGTCCA
Source organism: Tepidisphaeraceae bacterium (assembly GCA_049511115.1). Classification (GTDB taxonomy): domain Bacteria; phylum Planctomycetota; class Phycisphaerae; order Tepidisphaerales; family Tepidisphaeraceae; genus JBEKYH01. The sequence continues at coordinate 2,142 of JBEKYH010000147.1, forward strand.
GAAGCTTAACATGAGTGCCGGCGAAGCTACGCACGATTTCGTCGGTACGATCGGTGCTGCCGTCGGAGGCGATCAGGACTTCGATTTTCTCTTGCGGATAATCCAGGGCCAGAGCATTGCGAATGCGATCCTCAATGACGGACTCTTCGTTGTGGGCCGCGATGAGCACTGACACATGGGGCAGAGCGGAATTGTCCAGCACTGGAAGTATCGGGGGACGGCCGAAGCATCGAGCCAGGCAGTACAGAATGACTGGGTAGAGCGCGTATGCGTAGGCAACGCCGCCCACACAGGCCCAAAATAGGACTTGGACAATTAGATGAAGACGCGAAAACAGGTTCATTACCTTAAGCCTTTATGAATGTTCTCAGGAGTGCCCAAATCGAGGCGGCAAGCGCGGCCGCGAGGGCGAACCGAACCGGCCAACTTACTCCACTATGGCCGTTGACATTCTGAGCTGCTACGGGCACAACACTCAAAGGTTGGTGTATTGCGCCATCGCGCACCGACACCACCATAGCCACGGCAGAGGACGCTGTGTGTGCAATACTAACCGCGTGAGGCAGGACTTGCGCGACCCCATCTTGCAAATGCCGCATCATTGGCATGCTAGCGCCGTCGCTCCAAAGCTCAATGGTGTTTGACTTGGCGTTGGCAAAAGCGGGGTCGCATTTTCGCAGCGCTTCCTTCGCGCACCAGCGCGCTGCCAAGTGCATCCGGGGATTCTCCTGCATCAGGCAATAGGCGATTTCCGCTGGACTGAACGTCTGCCGGTGGAATTCGTCCTCCCAGGGATCAGCCGTTGCCGGGATGTTCTCAACCAGTTCGATGTCGACGCCACAGGATGCAGTGCTTGATGCGTCGCCGTTGGCTGACTTTGCCACAGGTTTGGCTGCTGACACCGTATCGGCGGACTCCAACGATTTCGCCACATTCTCCGTGGCATGGGAATGCGAATCTCCGTTAACTTTATCGTTTCCGTTTGTCCCAAATAAGGCGGTTTCAAGTTCGCCAAAAGTTGTAACGGTATAGACCGCTGGGCATTCAACCTGTAATCGCCTGCGGATGGCGGCGTCGAGAGCGGCGCGGCCAATCGAGCCGCTCAAGCGCCCGCCACTGAGCGGGGCGCTGGCTGTGAGTTTCGGCGCATCGATCTTCATCAGATCGGCGACAGTCTGGCGAAGGAGCAAAGCCTTTTCCATGACTTAGAACCCGCCAGCGCACGTGGTGCAGATAAGGCCGGTTGATCCGTTTGCCGAAACGCGCTGCAACATGTGGCCGCCCATGCTTTCGATCTCTTGAATCGTCATGAGGCATTCAGCGCAATGAAGCTGCGCAGCGGGATTGGCCGCGGCATCATTGGAGGCGGGGCGAAGCGCCGCTTCGTATCCAATCAGCCGGGTTTTAATATCGCCAAGAAACTGAGCAGCGCGGCGACCTTCTGAAAGCTGGTGATCGAAAGCGAGGATCAGTTTGAAAGAAGCGACTGAATTTCCCGGACCAGCGTTTTCGGCGCCGACTCCAAGTATCGCCGATTGTCCGCGGTTGATTAGCGGCACAAAATCGCACACACCTTCGCCGGACAGGTCAGTAATGGTGAATGTCCCACCCGCCAGGTCGGCTTGGCTTAACTCGTCGTTCAAATAGCGCACCACCTGATCTCGTATTTCAGTGAGAATCGCAGGAAGCGTCTTTTGGTCTGCGTTACGTACGACGAGTACTTTCAAACCAAGCCCGGCATCAACCGCATAGCCGATGTTCACTTCGTCGTATATCCGCGCTTCGTCATTGGCATAAAAGGCGTTGAAAAGCGGGTATTTGCGAAGGAGCCGAGCCGTCTCGAAGACGAAGAGGCCGGTAAAATTCCCTCGCAGTGCCGGATAATTCTCGGCCACGCCGCGCAAACCTGCGGTCGGAACAACAACGCTGACCTGGCTGGAAAGTGCCGCATGGCGCGCGGAGTTCAGGTATTTTATTTCCGTGCGTTTGGCTCGCGAGAGCGGTTCGATTCGATAGGTTACGCCGACCGCAGCGACGGCCGATTGATCAGGCTTCGGCGCTGTGGGCGGCGGTGCTGGTTCCAGAGTCGCGCCCGGTTTCCCGAGGAATTCGAGTACCTCTCGCATTGTGATTAGTCCGCGTCCTGCAAACGCCTGGCGGTCGATTCCATGTTCGGCGATGAGCGCGGCTGCCTTGGCGCTGACGCGCAATCCCCAATCCGTGTCGGGCGAGAGCAATGGAATGTGTAGGTCCCGTCCGTTGCCCGCGGCGCATTCGTTCGCTTTCGCCGGCGGACGTTTTTCGGCCAAGACTGCTTTGCCATTTCCCCCGGCATGAACTGCGGGCTGCAATTCTTCGATGGGCCGGGGAGAAGGATTACCGCTTATCGAGACGGCGTCCGATTCCAGTATTTGGCAAACCGCTTTGCCGACACCGACCTCCGAGCCGGCAGAAAGAGAATACTGCACGATTCCCGCGACGGGAGCCTTGATTTCGAATGCGGCCTTGCTCCCCTCGACCTCAACAATCACCTCGTCCTTCTCGATTCGCTGGCCGCTGGCGGCGCGCCAGGCGACAATCATGACCGACTCATCGTTGACGTTCTCGTGTGGAATCAGCACCGGCGTCATGCGGATTCCTCCCCAATTAGTGCGGCCACCGCCTCGACAATCTGAGAAACTCCGGGCAGCGCCTTCTTTTCCATCGGGCCGGAGCCGGGAATCGCGTGCGGAGTGGCAGCAACCCGCCGCAGGCGGCGCACAACGCCGGGCCGGCGCTCGACGATCTGAGCGATGACTTCAGCCCCAAAGCCCGCAAATCCCTGGCCCTCTTCCACAATAACCAGCCGCCCGCTCACCTGCACCGATTCGAGCACCGGACGGATATCAAGCGGATAAATCTGCAACGGGCAGATGACTTCGCAGATGATCTCACGCTCGTCGAACAGCGTGTGAATCGACTCTTCTACGTCTGCGAGCATCCCGCCGTAACATAGGACCGTTACATCGGGCTTTCCTTGCGGCCGGATGCGAGTGGTTGGGAACCGAGAGCTGTCGTTCTCCAGGAAGAAGCCGTCGCCGACCTGGTCGGTGACGCGGCTGCCGTACATCAGCTTGTTTTCAATGACGATTGTCGGGCGATCCACGGTTTCCAGCAGACGATCGTAGACGAGAGCTGGGTCGTATCGCGTGTGCAGGGCAAGCATCACAGTATCGGGAATACCCAGAAAGTGCTTTTCCGTAGACTGGCTATGGGTCGCGCCATAGCCGCGCTTTCCACCCATCGGCGTGCGGATCACCAGCGGCACTCGAACCTGATCGTTGTACATATAGCGGAATTTGGCCGCGTGATTCAGAATCTGGTCGAAGGCCAGTGTAAGAAAGTCGCCAAACATGATCTCACAAACAGGCAACCAGTCGCCGAGGGCCAAGCCATTGCCCAGGCCGACGATGGTGGCTTCGGATATCGGCGTATTGCAAACGCGCCCGGGAAATTCCTGGCTTAGCAGTTTGGTGACTTTAAAGGCGCCGCCATAGGGTCCTTCGATGTCCTCGCCAATAAGAATGATCCGTTGGTTGCTGCGCAGGTTCCGTTGCAGCGAAGCGTGGATGCGATTGACGACACGATCTTTCTCGTCGTTGCGGGTTTTTTTCCATGCGATTTTCTGGGAGTCAGTCGATGCAGGATGCTGGACTTCCGCCACGTCACCGTATCCGGCGGCTTCGGCCAGTTCAACGGCAGTGTCAATTTGCTTCTTGATTTGTTCCTCGACTGCCGCAGCCGCAAGCGGTTGCTCGGATTTCCAGATCGTGATCGGATCCCGCTCCCAGAACTTGCGAAGCTCCTCGGCATCGCGCGTGTCGTCTCCCTTGGAATGGGCCATCAGGCGATAGGTGTCAATCTGCAGGAAAAACGGCCGTGATTTGGCGCGGACGGACGAAACCGCGTCGCGCGTGCGTTCGAGCAATTGCTCCAAATCCCACGTGTCGGCGCGGGCGGTGGAAATGCCGAAGGCGCTGGCGCGGGCGCAGATATCGCCAGCTAGAGTTTGCGACTGGGAGGTGCTTTGTGCGTAACGGTTGTTCTCAAGAACCACCAGGACGGGAAGTTCCCACTTGGCCGCGACATTCAACGCTTCGTAAACCGTACCTTCGCCGAGCGTGCCGTCGCCAATAAAGACAACCGTAATGCTGGTCGATCCGGACATTTTTTGGGAGAACGCCCGCCCTGCCGCGATGGGCATCGTGCCGCCCTGGATGCCATTACTGAAAAACCCGGGGGCATGGATGTGCTGGCTGCCCCCCCTACCGCCGCACATACCCGTGCGCTTGCCCATGACCTCGGCGATTAACCCTTCGACATCGCCGGTCCGGGCAAGGTAATGTCCGTGGCAGCGGTGGGTGCTGAACAGAACATCGTCATCGCGCACGGCGTGGGCGACGGCAATTCCCGTCCATTCCTGGCCGATGCAGGTGTGCCCGGTGCCAAAGAGCTTGCCTTCAGTGTAGAGGCTCAAGAACCGCTGCTCAACGCCGCGGATGAGCATGGCCCGTTCGAAAAGTTCGGGACGAATGGCGGAGTATCGACTGGGCGCAGCGATCGATTCGTCGGCAAGTTTCACAGCTTCTTTTCCGTCCGTTGCAAGGCGCATAAGCGGTTCCGATTCCGTTCGATTAGTTCCGTTGGCCGACATCAACAGCACTGGCCGTGGGATGGCGAAGACTTACGATTCGCGCGGGATTTCCCGCAGCGGTTGCAAAGGGCGGCACGTCATACATCACGCCAGCATTGACGCCGATGCGAGCGCCGTCACCGATGGTGATATTGCCAACGATCTTAGCGCCAGCGCCGATGAAGACGTCGTTGCCGATGACCGGGCTTTTTCGCTCCTCGGCCCCGATGGTGACCTGGTGTTCAATCGAGACATTGGACCCGGCCTTGACGCGCCCGTTGATAACCACACCGGTTGCGTGAATGAGGACGAATCCCGGCCCGAAGTCGGCGCCGCGGCCGATGATGCAGTTGCTGAAGAGAGCATTGAACTTATTGAAGAACATTTCCAAAGGACTAAGGTGAAGTTTTCCTGACCATTGCATGAGGCGGTAGACAATCATGGCGGCTGTGCCGTCGGTCATGAGGACCTTGAGGATCGTCTTCGTCGAATCGGATTCGTAGCACCACAGCGCCTTGCGGCGAAGATCCGAGCGGATGGTGGAGAATAAACCGGGCATTGATATTCAGTTACGAGACCGCGGCGAGATGAGCCTCGACAGCCTGAAGCCGCGCCGCCCAACTTTCCGATCGCATGGTTTCACTGCGCTCACGATTGGGACCAGGCTCGGCCAAGGCTGTGCGGATTTCGTCGCAGAACGATTGAGGGTCGCGCCCGATGCGGCACTGGCCTAGCACTTCAACTTCTGGGATCGCGGTGGAAACAACTGGCAGTCCGGCGGCGAGGTATTCGCGAGCCTTCAGTGGATTGGAGTTCAGCGTGGCCTCGTTGATCGGAAAGGGAATTAATGCCACGTCGAAACCTCTGGCATAATCAGGTAGCGACCCATATGGCTTGCGGCCCAGCAGGTGAACATTGGGAAGCTGCTGCAGCGGCGCCAAGTCCATCGTTGATTTTCCTAACATCACCAGCGAGGCATTGGGAAACTGTTTCGCCACCTCCACCAGCAAAGGCAGATCAATCCAATCACTGGCGATGAGGCCGAAGTAACCGATGATCGGGCGCGGAAGGCGTGCGAGTTCATCGGGTATTCTGCCACTTGCGTCTAGCGCCTTTTGGAAATGCGTGAAATCCACTCCATGGCGGACCAGAAATGTGTTGGGATTCAAGGCAGCTTTGGATTCGAGAAGTTTCTGCGCGGAAACGATCACGAGATCAGCCTTTCGCGCGAGCTGGTTTTCCAGTTCGATCAGCGACTGCGTGGGAACGCCGCAGAAGGCGGTGTATTCATCGACGCAGTAATAAATGAGCGTTTCCTCGCCGAGGGTTCCAGCAATCACGGACGCCGCGGGATTGAAGACCCAGTTCATCGGCCGATTGAATCCCAACTTGGACATGGCCCGCTTCACCTGCAAGCCCAGAAATCGGCGATTGAGGGCGCGGATGAATGGGCTGCCATACGACGGAACTGCCAGCGGGCTGAGGACGAAAATGTTCGGCTCGGGCTCGCTGATGGGCCGAGTGGCGGCGGCGAGTTTTCGGAATAGCCGGCGCGCATCCGATTTGGAGACGGTGGGCATTCGATAGCCAATCGAATTTACCCAAAGCACACGATTATTCTTAGCCAGCAGCCGCATGAGATGCGTCTTGGAGAGCGGATCCCCGGTCCAGTCGTGGCTGAAGCAGAGGATATCGCGGCCGACCAGGCGAGCGGGATTTACGTTCGCGGCGGCGGGAACGTGGATGTTGTCGAGCACTTGAGTCATGGCAGATCAGGCGAAGCGCTGCTGGCCAACAATGGAAACCGGCGTCGTCGCAGCACGCCACCCCGAAGCGAGGCTTTCGCGCAGGAGCCGGTCGATCAGTCCTGCGGATTGATCCCAACTAATGATCTGTGCATCCACAAAAGCCACCTCAACCTGCGGCCGGGACTGGAGCATATCGGCAAGCGCGCCGGCCAGTTCATTCACATCGCCCACTTTTACTAGGCGGCTGGAGTTTGGCGGGCTGATTTCCGGGATTCCGCCGACGCGCGTGGCAACGAATGGTTTGCCACAGCACATCGCTTCGCGCAGGCAGTTGGGAATTCCCTCGGAGTAACTGGGGAGCGTCACCAAATCGCACGCCTGATACCAATCAGGCAGCCGATCTTGAGCAACGCGGCCGGGAAAATGGACGCGGTCAGACAGATTAAGCGAAGCAGCAAGCTGGCGAAGTTTTTGTGCGTCGCCGCCGTCGCCAACCAAGTTGCAGGAGAAGTCCAGGCCTTTGTCGCGAAGGATCGCACACGCCTCGATCAGAAGCCCGGCGCCTTTGCTGAAGAGCAGATTGCCTACGAAAAGAAGCATGCGACCAGTTGCGGGAATACTGAGCTTTTGCCTGGCAACGGCTTGATCTCCGGGGCGAAAGAGATTGCGGTCCGTGCCTTCGGAGACGATATGAACTCTCGATGGGTCAACGCCAAGTTCGGTTACGTGGCGCGCCAAATCGTGGCTGACGGCGATCACGCCATCCGCTTCTTTGAGTGCTTCGGCGATTCGCTCACACCGGCGTTTTTTGCGGCCGAGCACGAGCACGTCGGATCCGATCACCTTGATAAAGCAAGGAACGCCCAACTCACGGGCCAAATGGACTGCGGCCCAACCATCGGGATGTGACCACACTGCAACAACGGCGTCGGGCGTGAAATCCTTGAGAATACGGTTAATCGCGGGCCGCAGGCTGGCCAGGTAAAAGCGGCCCTGAAGATCATCCAGGATTTTGGGAATGAACCAGAAGGTTGAATAACGGACACGCAAGGCGCCAAAATCCAGGGGCTTGGCGTTGCGCCGTTTGATGCGGTCTCTAAGCCTATCGACCCAGGAAATCGGAACGACGGCACGCACCTGCTGAATCCGCGCCAGCGCCTGCCACTGCCAGCGGCTGAAGAGAGCCGCGGTCGGCGCCGCGGGGCGAGGGAAGCGGCTGGTGATGGCTAGAATTCGCATGGAATCTGCGACGATTACGTCAGCGACTATTCAAGATTTCTAGATAATGGCTTTGATATGATTCGGCCATTCGGCGGGTTCCGTAATTAGCTTCGACACGTGCTCGTCCAGCCGAAGCGAGCTTGCCGCGCAGGTCAGCGCTATCCAGGAGGTAATTCAAATGTGATTCCAGAGCAGGCTGGTCGCCCGATTCAAACAAAAGTCCGTCTTCACCATCTCGAACAACATTCGGTACAGGCCCAGGCCTCAAGAATCGCCAGCGGCATTCCCTCCAGACGACTCGGAAGGACAAAAATATCCATGGCTTGAAGAAATCGCTCCGGCTTGGATTGATAGCCGGCGAAGTGAACAACACTCGTTAGGCCCAGCTGAACCGTGAGATCGTTTAACGATTGTCGGGTGGGCCCGTCGCCCACAAGCAGCAGGCGTGCGTGTGGATGCGACGAACGCACGTTGGAGAAGGCTCGGATAAGGAGATCCTGGCATTTAACTTCGTTGAGTCGCGCGACAATTCCGATCACGGGGGCATCAAAGGGAATTCCCATCGCGGCGCGAGTTTCGGCGCGGAAGTTGACTTGGTCAACATCGGACGTAGGCACGCCGTTTTCGACGACGCAAAGTTTGCTGGGCCGCACCCAGTAGCGAGCGGAATCGGCGATATCCTGAGAAACGCAACAGAATCTGGCGGCATTGTGCCCGGCAATGGACCAGAGTAATCGAATTCGCATCCGCCGCGCCCACGTACGCGATTTCACTACATGGTTTATGTGTTCGGTATGAAGAATGACGGGAACATGCTCTTTTCTTGCCGCCGGACCTGCATATAACAGTGCGCCAATTTGGTGAGTGTGGACAACATCGGGCCTGAGGTCACGAAGGGTGGCTCGGATGTCCTCGACTATTTGTGGAGTTAGACCTGGGCGTTTATTTAGGGAGATAACGCGCAGCCCGTCAACCTTTGCCTGATCCCCAAGGCATCCGTTGCGTTCCAGACATAATATCGATACGCCTTGACCGAGCGATTTTCCTTCGCTCGCAAGATTGAGAACAACGCGCTCCATACCGCCTACTTCCAGGGAAAGGACGACATGGGC